>NZ_JAOCEA010000007.1:0-282626 GCF_029841165.1 Pseudomonas sp. GD03842
GATCAGCTCGCCGACATCCGGCCCCACGGCTCCAATAAGTGACTGATGGCTGTAAAAAGCGGAACAGTGAATCAGCGTCACCCTCGCTAATGGATCAGCTCGCCTACATCTGGCCCCACGGCTCCAATGCTTTGATGATCGGTACCGCCATTTGATCCAACACTTGGCGGGCCCACCTTTCTAACACCAGAGCCAAAGTGGCAACTCCTAAAAGGGAGCACTGTCTTGTAGAATCCGGCATCTCGCACAGACGACTTCGCACCAGGGAGTGGACGTTATGATCGATATCTCCGTAGCAGTACTTTTCACAGGTGCTTGCCTTGCGCTTACGCTGACACCCGGCCCGGATATGCTATTGATTGCTTCCCGAAGCATGAGCCAAGGCAGGGCTTCGGGGTTCATGTCGCTGGCAGGTATCCAAGTAGGCACCTACTGCCACGCACTGGCTGCGGCCTTGGGATTATCACAACTGATGGTCAACATCCCCACTGCATACGACGTCGTCCGGTTCGTGGGTGCTGCCTATCTTGCATTTCTTGCTTGGAAAGTTTTTACATCCGCTGCATCGCCGCTCAAGGCCGATGGAACCCTGACCCCCACGCCTCTCCTGCGCATTTTCCGGCAAGGTCTGCTGACCAATCTGCTAAACCCGAAAATGGCACTCTTTGTATTAGCGCTCTTTCCACAATTCGTTGACCCGACCAAAGGTTCGATGATCGCTCAGATGTTGCTATTCGCGACCATCTTGAACGTCGTGGGCTTGCTCGTAAACGGGTCTGTGATTATGTTGGCGAGTAAGGTCGGGAGCAAGCTGGCTACGAATGCCAGGATTGCCAAGCGATTCAATCAAATGCTCGGCGCGGTGTTCCTCGGGCTGGCTTGCCGCTTGACGTTTATATCCGGGAGGTAAGGTTTCGGGGGCGCGGTACACAAGGGGCCGTTCGTGAAGCATTCGAAGATGCAGCGGCGTAGCAGCGCACGAATGGGGCCATAGCGCCCCCCCTGATGGCGGCGCTGGAAGCGTCGTCAACCCGGGGACGATAGGGTCCACGCAGACAAGAACGCTGAGCAGGCCTTGGCCGATGACACCAGCGAACACGCTGCAAGAGCCAGGTGCCAGCCTGAATCAATACGTGTCTAATACCCCCCCATAACAAAACAGCTTCCCGGATGCCCCATGCAACTCAAACACAAGATCGTCGCCTTGGGCATCCTGCCGCTGATCCTCGCCGTCTGCGTCATCTGCGCCCTGGTCATCGTGCAGAACCAGCGGCTGGGCGAACAACAAGCGCAACTGATCGAAGACAGCATCCTGGCCAGCAAACGCGCAGAACTGAAAAACTACGTCGAAATGGCCATGAGCGCCCTCGCCCCGATCTACGACAGTGGCCGTGACGACGATCGGACCAAACAGCAAGTCCTCGAAGAACTCGCCAAACTCAGCTTCGGCATCGACGGCTATTTCTTCGTGTATGACCAGAACGGCCGCAACCTGATGCACCCCCGACAAGCCGCGCTGGTCGGCAAGGACCTCTGGAACATGACCGATCCCCAAGGCCTGCTGGTGATCCGGGCCCTGCTGAACAGTGCTCAGTCCGGCGACGGCTTCCAACACTACGCCTGGGAAAAACCCTCCACTGGACAAGTCACCGACAAACTCGCCCACGTGGTCATGCTCAAGCGCTGGGGCTGGATGCTCGGGACCGGCATTTATCTGGAGGACGTCGAGCGCGCCACCCAACAGGCGCGTCATGAAGTGGCACGGGGGATCTACGCCACCATGCTCGACATCGGCGCCGTGGCGCTGATCGCGGTGTTGCTGGTGTTCATCTGCGGCCTGACACTGAACGCCAGCGAACACCGGCTAGCGGACCGCAAGTTGCAGTTGCTCAACCAACGCATCATGAATCTGCAAGAGGAAGAGCGCTCGCGGCTGTCTCGTGAGTTGCACGACGGCATCAGCCAGGTACTGGTGTCAATCAAATTCCAGTTGGAGTTGGCCGGTCTGCAACTGGAGGGCAATGACCCGAACGGCCTCGACACCTTGCGCCAAGGGACCGAGCGGCTGGGTGAAGCCATCGGCGAGATCCGAACCATCTCCCACGACTTGCGCCCTTCCCTGCTCGACACCCTGGGGCTGGCGGCAGCGGTCACGCAACTGGTTGCCGAATTCGAACAGCAAACCGGGCTGACCATTCACTATCGCCACGATCTGGGCAACCTGAAGCTGGCCGAAGGCGCCCCCGTGGCCTTGTTCCGCATCCTTCAAGAGGCGCTGACCAACGTCGAACGTCATGCCCATGCCCAGAACGTCTTCATCGACTTGCGCGGCACCAAGCGACAGGTCCAACTGACGGTGCGCGATGACGGAGTCGGCTTCAAGGTGGACGTCAACCACCTGCAGGAGATACAGGGGGGCATCGGTTTGCGTAATATTCGCGAACGCGTCGAGCATTTCCACGGCCAGCTCAACCTGTATTCGGTGCCCGGACACAGCGAGTTGACCGTGGTCATGCCGGTGAGCATCGCCGCCTGATCCATCCACCCAGACAGGAACCCCGCCTCGCATGAGCGCCAGCCAGCCCATCCGCATTGCCTTGGTCGACGACCATTCCCTGGTCCGCGACGGTGTACGCGCGCTGCTTTCCACGCGGCCGTTGTTCGAAGTGGTGGGCGAAGCCGAGAACGCGGCGCAAGGCCTGGCGATGTGTGAAGACGTCAAGCCGGACATCCTGCTGGTGGACATCGGCCTGCAAGACATGAACGGCCTGGAGTTGACCCGGCTGATCCGTCAGCGCTGCCCCAGGATCAAGATTCTGATTCTGAGCATGTACGACAACCAGGAATATGTCGCCACGTCGATCCGCGCCGGTGCCAGTGGCTACGTGTTGAAAAACGCACCGTCGCGGGAAATCGTCGCGGCCATCGAAGCCATCGCCACGGGGGGCACCTTCTACAGCGCGGAAGTGACCCTCAAGCTGGTGTCGAAAAAAGTCGACGACAACGAACTGACTCCCCGTGAGGTGGAAGTGCTGGTGGGGCTGGCCAAGGGGTTGGACAACAAGACGATTGCCCGAAATCTGGCGATCAGCGTGCGCACCGTGGAAACCCATCGCCTGAGCATTCGGCGCAAGCTGAACATCGACAAGCCGGCGGGGCTGGTGAAATACGCGATGGAGCACGGGTTGCTGGTGCGTTGAGGCGCCACTGCCGCTTGGCCGTCAACCCTCGGCCGTGTGGCGACAAACGGCCAGGACGACTCAACCCGCCGGCATCGGCACCCCTTGCAGCGCCGTGCCCTCATCGACCGGCAGCGCAAACCTGAACGTCGCGCCCTGCCCCTGAACGTCGAGCAACTCAATCCGCAGCCCATGCAATTGCAGGATCTGGTACACGATCCGCAATCCCAGCCCACCGTCTCGGCGCGCACCGCCAATGTTGAACGGCCGCAGGAACAGGCCTTCGCGCAGGGGGGGCGCAATCCCGGGCCCGGTGTCGCTGACCGTCACATCGACATGGGCCTCGCGGGGCTGCAGCGCTATGCGGATCTCGCCCCCCGCTGGCGTATGGCGCAACGCGTTGTCGAACAGGTTGGTCAGCACCCGCTCGATCAACCCGAGGTCCGCATACACGCCGGGAATGGAGGCCCCGAAGTGGGGTATGAGGTTGACGCCCTTGCTCTGGGCGGACAGTTCGAACTTCTGGAAGATGTCCTGCACCAGGTCCGTCAACGAAAAGCGCTCGATCACCGGCACCACGAAACCATGTTCCAGCCGCACCAGGTCGAGCAATGACTGGGCCAGCCCTCCCACTTTGCGGCTCTGCTCCAGTGCGATGCCCAGATACCGACGCCGTTCCTCCAAGCTCAATGTCGCGTCCTTGACCGACAGCACCTCCAGATAGCCGTGCAACGACGCGAGCGGCGTGCGCAGGTCATGAGAGATGTTGGCCACCAGTTCCCGGCGGTCCTGACTCTGGCGAGTGAGGGTCTGCCATTGCTCGCTCAAGCGGTTCTGCATCTGTGCGAAGGTCGCCGCGAGCACGGCGATCTCGTCATGGCCGTGGCCGGCCGGTTCGAGCCCCGAAGCCGGCAGGGCGACGGGGGCGGCGTTGATGTCGAATTGGCTGACCGTCTCGGTCAGACGTCGCAAGGGACGGGTAATCCAGGCAAAGGCGGTCAGACCCGCCAACAGGCACAGCAAGGCGATCAGGCCGATCGACCAGAGCGCCGTGCGCAACGCCTCACTGGTGGCACCGCGCTCGGCGAAGCGGTCGTGGGCCTCGCCCAACAGCACCACGTACAAAAAGCCGGCCGGTTTGCCCATCACCATCAGCGGCGCCGCGCTGAACACCTTGCGCGTTTGCGCACTGCGTGGGTCATCCCCCAGGATCGGTAACGGCGCCCCGGCCAGCAGTTGGCGAATCGGTGCCAGATCCACGCGGTCACGCACCAGGCGGTTCTTGGGCGCTGCATCGCCCACGACCCTGCCCTCGCCATCCAGCAGATACACCTCGACACTGGGGTTGACCAGCATCAGTTGGCTGAACAGCTCGCGCACGGCATCGGGCTTCAGGCCATTGGCGTCCATCAACTGGGTGTCGCGGGCGATGTGCTGGGCCAGGTCGCGAGACAGGCCCTGGACCACTTCCAATTCGTGCATCTTGTTGGAGCGGACCTGCAGCAGCACGGAGGTGCCGCAGCAGATCAGCAGCAACAGCGCGAACACCAGCGATAAACGCTGGGTGAGGGTCATCTTCATCACGCCTCTCCTGCGTCGCCCGGGCCGGCAAATTTATACCCCCGCCCCCACACCGTCAGGATGCGCAACGGCTGGGCCGGATCGACTTCGATCTTGGCCCGCAAGCGGTTGATGTGCGTGTTGACGGTGTGTTCATAGCCTTCGTGGTTATAGCCCCAGACCGAGTTGAGCAAGTCGAGGCGCGAGAACACTTTGCCGGGTTGGCGCACGAAGAAATACAGCAGATCGAACTCCCTAGGCGTCAGGTCCAGCGAGCGGCCGTCCAGGGAAGCATCACGGGTCAGCGGATCGATGAACAGCCCGGCGCTGGAAAGGCTGCCCGCGTCCATTTTCAGGTTGCGCGCCATGGCATCCACCCGGCGCAGCAAGGCTTTGACCCTGGCGACCAGCTCCATCATCGAAAAGGGTTTGGCCAGGTAATCGTCGGCGCCCAGCTCAAGGCCAAGGATGCGGTGCATTTCGCTGGAACGGGCGCTGGTGATGATGATCGGTGTGTAGCGCGTCATGGCCCGGGCGCGGCGGCAGATCTCCAGCCCGTCGACGCCCGGCAGCATCAGGTCGAGGATCAGCGCATCCCAGCCGCCCTGTTCCAGCAGGCGCAAGCCCTTTTCGCCATCGGCGCTGTGCACCACCTCGAATTGTTCGTCCCGCAGGTGCAAGCCGATCAGGTCGGCGATATGACTGTCGTCCTCGACCACCAGAATGCGTTTGGGCTGATCCATGAAAAGCAAACCTCGCCAGTGCGATGCACGATGGCACCCATTGTGCCGATTTTGCCGTCGTTGAGTTATCACGAATTGTTTAACTCTCGGTGAGGATTCGGGGAACAGCGCCCGCCTAACCTTGGCTCATCGCAGTCGCCCGTGTCAGCGGGCCGTGCCGAGGAGTCGAACATGGTTTCAAGACGACAGTTTCTGGTAATCAGTGGAAGCATTGGCAGCGCCGCCCTTGCCTTGGGCCTACTGCCCAAGTGGGCCGACGGTGAAACCCTCGTGCCGCAAGACGGGCCGGTGGGCAGCTTCGAAGTCAGCCACAGCGACGCCGAATGGCACGCCTTGCTCAGCGACGAGCAGTTTCAGGTCCTGCGTCGCGAAGCCACCGAGCGGCCCTACAGCAGCCCGCTCAACGATGAACACCGCACGGGCACCTTTGCCTGCGCCGGTTGCCAGCTGCCGCTGTTTGCCTCGACCACCAAGTTTGACAGCCATACCGGCTGGCCGAGCTTCTGGGCGCCACTGGACAACGCCACCGCCGTGCGAACGGACACCTCGTTCGGCGTGCTGCGCAAGGAAGTCCACTGCCGACGCTGCGGCGGGCATTTGGGGCATGTCTTCACCGACGGCCCGAAACCCACTGGATTGCGCTACTGCATGAACGGCCTGGCGATGACGTTTGCCGGGGCAGGCGCGTGACCCGCGTCATTCACACCCGAACATCGATTGAAGGAACCGCCCCATGCTTCTGATCCTCCTCGCTTACCTCGGCGGCGTGCTGACCATCGTCAGTCCCTGCATCTTGCCGGTGCTGCCGTTCGTGTTCGCCCGCACCGGGCAACCCTTCGTGCGCAGCGGCCTGCCGTTGCTGGTCGGCATGGCGCTGACGTTTGCGCTGGTCGCCACCCTCGCGGCGGTGGGCGGCAGTTGGGTGGTCCAGCTCAACCAGTATGGCCGAGGCTTGGCGCTGGCCTTCGTGGCGTTGTTCGGCCTGACGCTTCTGTTGCCCAAACTTGCCGAGCGCCTGACACGTCCCTTGGTGGCCGCCGGCAGCCGACTGTCCGAGCGCGCCTGCGTGGACGCCCGCCCCCGTCCGTGGGCCTCATTGATGATCGGCGTGGCGACCGGCCTGCTCTGGGCGCCTTGTGCCGGTCCGATCCTGGGCTTGGTCCTGACCGGCGCAGCGCTCCAGGGGGCCAGTGTCGGTACCACCCTGTTGTTGCTGGCTTACACTGCGGGTGCGGCCACTTCGCTGGCCCTCGCCCTGCTGCTGGGCGGCCAAGTGTTCAAGGCAATGAAGCGCTCGCTGGGTGCCGGTGAGTGGATTCGTCGGGGCCTGGGTGCGGCCATGCTCGCCGGTGTCGGCGCCATTGCGTTGGGGCTGGACACCGGCATTCTCGCCCGCGTGTCCACCGCGTCGACGGGCGGCCTGGAGCAGGCACTCGTCGGTCGACTGGCCAGCGACGATAAGGGCAATGGGGCCCTGCAGGGCGGGGCAATGATGGCGCAGAACATCCCCGGTAGAGACCCGGCCGGCGCCAGCATGCAGACTTCCGGTGCGATGATGAGGGCCGCGATAAGCAGCACGTCGGCCCTACCGGTCGAAGGCCAGTTGTCCCCACTGGAGGGTGCCGTGCAGTGGCTGAACTCGGCGCCGCTGACTGCCGAACAATTGAAGGGCAAAGTGGTGCTGGTCGATTTCTGGACGTACTCGTGCATCAACTGCCTTCGCACCCTGCCCTATGTCAAAGCCTGGGCGGACAAATACCGTGACCAGGGGCTGGTGGTGATCGGCGTCCACGCGCCGGAGTTCGCCTTCGAGCGTGACGTGAATAACGTCACCCGCGCCATGAAGGACCTGGGTATCGACTACCCGGTGGCCATCGACAACGAGTACAGGATCTGGCGGGCGTTCGACAACCAGTACTGGCCGGCCCACTACTTCGCCGATGCCCAGGGCCGGATTCGCTACCACCACTTCGGCGAAGGCGCTTACGACGAATCCGAGCGGGTCATCCAGGCACTGCTGCGCGAGGCGGGCAGTCGTCAAGTGGCCGATGACTTGATCGACGCCAATGGCCAGGGCGTACAGCAGGCTGCTGACCTGGGCGATGCGAAGTCCCCGGAAACCTACCTGGGCTATGAACGTGCCGAACGCTTCGTGTCCCCCGGTGGCCCGAGCCACGACCGCAGCGCCCCCTACAGCACCCCGCAGGATCTGACGTTGAACAGTTGGGGGCTGGAGGGCCAGTGGAACATCGGCGCCGAGCGCGCCCGCCTCGACGCTGCCCATGGCCGAATCGTCTACCGTTTTCACGCCCGGGACCTGCACCTGGTCCTGGGCCCGGGCAGCGATGGCAAGCCCGTGCGATTCAAGGTCACGCTCGACGGCAAGGCACCGGGCGATGCACACGGCAGCGACGTCGCCCCTGACGGCAGCGGGATCGTGGCCGAGCAACGCCTTTACCAGTTGGTCCGCCAGCCCGGCGACGTCGCCGATCACACCTTCACCATCGAATTCAGTGATCCGGGAGTGTCGGCCTACGCCTTCACTTTCGGTTGATCCCCGTGCAGCTCAGGAGTGCTTGATATGAAAACGTTCAGCCTTGCGTTATCCGGTCTACGTCGCAACAGCCTGCGTCTGGCGCTCGGCGTGGTCGTGCTGCAAACCGCCGCCTGCTCGTTTGCCGGTGAAGACGCAGTGAGCATCGCCCCGCCGCAGAAAGACGAAAGGGTCAGCACCGCCGGCACCGAAAAGGCGGTGCTCGCCGGCGGCTGTTTCTGGGGCGTTCAGGGCGTGTTCCAACATGTTCAGGGCGTTCGGCAAGTGGTATCGGGCTACGCCGGTGGCAGCGCCGACACCGCCCATTATGAGCGAGTCAGCGAGGGCGATACCGGGCACGCCGAGTCGGTCGAGATCACGTATGACCCTTCGCAGTTGAGTTACGGCACGTTGCTGCAGATCTTCTTCTCGGTCGCCCACAACCCGACTGAACTCAACCGCCAGGGCCCGGATCACGGCACCCAATACCGCTCCGCCATCTTTCCGGAAAATGCCGAGCAGCAAGCCGTGGCCCAGGCCTATATCGCCCAGCTCGATGCAGCGAAAGCCTTTGGCGCGCCCATCGTGACCCAAATCGAGCGCTACAACGGCTTCTACCCGGCAGAGGATTACCACCAGAACTTCCTCACCACTCACCCGACCTACCCCTACATCGTGGTCAATGACTTACCCAAGGTCAGTCAGTTGAAGCAGTTGTTCGCCACCCGCTACAGCGAACAGCCCGTGCTGCTCCAGACGGCGAAATAGCACGGGACACCCTGAAACGCCACGCAAAGGCCTTGACTGCCGTGCGCCCACGCTCTCCTCTTTTGACGCCCTCTGGGGCGTCTTTTTTTTTGATAGGAGGAGCGAAATGGACAATCTTCCAGCCTTCATTTTTTTTCCTAACACCCGCCCCGTACGACGCTCATCGGGCCCTGCCTGGGTTGAGTCCTTCCCGCTGTTTCTTCACCGCAGTGACTGTGCGACCTGTGACAGCTCCCCAGAGCAGTCATGGATGGCCCTGCAGGACTGAAAAGAGGCGCACGAGCGTCCAATACAGCCGCGAAGGATGCCTCGACACTGAACCTCTCTAAACCGGAGCCTGATCATGAATAAACTGACTACCGTGGCGGGAGCACCCGTCGTCGACAACCAGAACTCCCAATCGGCCGGCCCTCGCGGCCCGCTGATGTTGCAAGATGTCTGGTTGCTGGAAAAGCTGGCGCATTTCGACCGTGAGGTGATTCCCGAGCGGCGCATGCATGCCAAGGGTTCGGGCGCCTTCGGCACCTTCACCGTGACCCACGACATCACCCGCTACACCAAGGCCCAAGTGTTTTCAGAGATCGGCAAGAAGACTGACATCTTCATCCGCTTCTCCACCGTGGCCGGCGAACGTGGGGCGGCCGACGCCGAGCGCGACATCCGCGGTTTCGCGGTCAAGTTCTACACCGAACAAGGCAATTGGGACCTGGTGGGCAATAATACGCCGGTGTTCTTCCTGCGCGACCCGCTGAAATTCCCTGATCTCAACCACGCGATCAAACGTGACCCGCGCACCAACATGCGCAGCGCCGACAACAACTGGGATTTCTGGAGCTCACTGCCTGAAGCGTTGCACCAAGTGACGGTGGTCATGAGCGATCGCGGCCTGCCCAAGTCCTATCGCCACATGCACGGCTTCGGCAGCCACACCTTCAGCTTCATCAGCCCGAACAACGAACGGTTCTGGGTCAAATTCACCCTCAAAACCCAGCAAGGCATCGAAAACCTGACCGACCAGGAAGCAGCGAGCCTGGTCGCCGATGATCGCGAAACCCATCAGCGCGACCTGTACGAAGCCATCGAAAAAGGCGAATTCCCGCAGTGGAAACTGTTCGTGCAAATCATGCCTGAACAGGACGCCAGCACGTACCGGGTCCACCCCTTCGACCTGACCAAGGTCTGGCCGCATGCCGACTACCCGCTGATCGAGGTCGGCGTGCTGGAGCTCAACCGCAACCCCGACAACTACTTTCACGATGTCGAACAGGCGGCGTTCAACCCGGCCAATGTGGTGCCCGGCATCAGCTTCTCCCCGGACAAGATGCTCCAGGGGCGGCTCTTCTCTTATGGCGATGCCCAGCGCTACCGGCTGGGGGTCAATCACCATCAGATTCCGGTCAACACGCCCAAGTGCCCGGTCAACAGCTACCACCGCGACGGCCAGATGCGGGTCAACAGCAACGCGGGGGGCACCATCGGTTACGAGCCGAACAGCAAGGGGGCGTGGGTGGAACAACCGGACTTCTCCGAGCCGCCGCTGCAATTGCATGGCGCGGCTGCCAACTGGGACTTCCGCCAAGACGACGATGACTATTACTCGCAACCGCGCGCGCTGTTCCGCCTGATGACGGCCGAACAACAGCAGGTGCTGTTCGACAACACCGCGCGTGCCATCAATGGCGCCTCGGCCTTGGTCAAGCAACGCCACATCGACAACTGCACCAAGGCCGACCCGGCGTATGGCGCGGGCGTCGCCGCCGCGATCGAGAAACTCGGCGGATAACGCCTCGTCGGCGTTGACACAAAAGGGGCTTCAGTCCACGTTAATGAAGCCCTTTTTGCCTCGAACGCTGCCCGGCGGCGTTCGTTGATCCGAGTCTTCGCCATGAACGAACTGCAGCAATTGAATGAAAGCCACGGCCTGCTATTGGTCTTCGTCAACGTATTGCTGGAGCAGATCGGCCTGCCGGTGCCGGCCTATCCGACCCTGATCGTCACCGGTGCGCTGGCGATGCAAAGCAAACCGCTGCTGGGCGCCGGCGTGCTGATCGCCATGCTCGCCTGCCTGATTGCCGATTCGCTGTGGTACCTGGCCGGCAAACGCTACGGCGCCGTGCTGCTGAAATCCATCTGCAAGATCTCCCTCTCTCAAGACACCTGCATTCGTCAAGGCCTCAACGTCTACGACCGCGTCGGGCCACGGGCGATGTTGCTGTCCAAATTCCTGCCGGGCGCCGGCGCCCTGGTCACCACCGTGGCAGGGATGAACGCCACGCCATTCGCGCAGTTCATGCGCTATTCGCTGGCCGGCTCGTTCATCTGGGCCGGGTCCGCGTTGCTGCTGGGCATGCTCTTCACCGATGCCATCATTCCTGTGCTGAGTTGGCTGACCGGCTACGTGCCCGTGGCCATTGGCGGCGTGCTGCTCGCGTTGGGCCTGTTCATCGGCTGGAAGTACTGGAAGCGTCGTCGCCTGGCCCGGCGCACGGCCAGAATCCCGCGCATCACCGTGCCGCAGCTGTTGGCGTTGCGCGACACAGACGAGCCGCCGGTCATCATCGATGTGCGCCCTACCTTCCACACCCACGTGGTGGACGGCATCCCTGGCGCGATTTCCATCAGCCTGGAAGAGCCGCTGGACCCGTGGGTCGAACAACTGACCGATGTCGACATGGTGTTCTACTGCGCCTGCCCCAACGAGCTTTCCGCGGCGTTACTGGCGGAAAGGCTGCGCGCTCGGGGGTTGACCCGTGGCAAGGCCCTGGTGGGTGGACTGGATGCCTGGCGCGAGGCCGAAGGGGAACCGGCGCTCGTCGATAAGCCTGCAGCGGCCTGAGCGGCAAGCCCGAGCTGACGCTAGCGAGGCATCATCTGCATGCCGACGTACAGACGCAGCAACTCATCGGTGCGGTAAGGGTTACAGCCGCTGAGCTCGGCAATTTTTTCCAGACGGTAGCGCAGGCTGTTGCGGTGAATCCCCAAGGCGTCGGCACAGGCCTGGCTTTCCCCGCTGTAATCGAACCAGGCACGCAGTGTATCCAGCAATTGAGCATGGCCTTGCAGCCCCTTCAAGGGTTCGGCCACCCCCTCGGCCAGCCAATCGTGACGATGGCGCCAGAACAGCACCGCCAGACGGTGGCTGGCCAGCCGCAACAGACGTTGTTGAGGTTGTGCGACGCGGGCGTATTCCAGCAGGTCCCGCGCGGCTGCACAGGCATGGCGCAACTCGCTCAAATCGGCAGAAGGCTCTGCCGTCGCCATGCGCACCACCGGCCAGCCCTGCTCGTCGAACTGCTCGAGCAGCAAGGCGTCTTCACGGTCTTTACCTGCCGCCCTGCACCAATGCACGCGCTGGGGTTCGCAAGAGACGCACCAACTGTTGGCGTAACGCCCGTTGAGCCACGCGGCCAATTGACCGGCGTACCCGGCACCGTCAGGCAGTTCGATCACCACGGCCTGGCGAGTCAAATGAGGTTGCAACCCCAATTGCTCCGCTTCATCGATCAGATGCCCCGGGTTGTCGCCCAGTAAAAGACGCGCCAGCAGGTCCTCACTGCGCTGATGTCGCCATTGCTGATCGGCCTGCTGCCGCCGATGCTCCATCAACATTTCCGCGGTCATCTTCACCAGCTCGGCATAGACCCGCACCTGGTCCGGTTCACCGGTAATGCCCAGCACGCCCACCAGTTGCCGGTCCAGCATCAGCGGCAGGTTGACGCCCGGCCGCACACCGCTCAGTCGCTTGGCGGTATGGGAATCGATCTCCACCACCCGGCGATTGGCCAACACCAATTGCGCGCCTTCATGCCGCGTGTACAGACGCTCGGCCTCGCCGCTGCCGATGATGATGCCCAGGTAATCCATCACGTTCACGTTGCACGGCAGGATGGCCATCGCTCGGTCGACGATGTCCTGGGCCAAGGCATGATCAAGGGCGAACATGAGCGATGTCCGGACGATACAGGGATTGAAGATGCGTCTGAGTCATGGCGTGGTCTTGATTCACAGGGTCTGCCTGAGGGGGACACCGGGTTCCGACACGTCTGCGGGCAGTTAAGCTACCTGCCGGGCCCAGGTCATGGCACAGTGCAGGGAGAGCACTGAAATTGCAATGAGATCACGCCATCTTGCCCAGACACGCCCTCGCCCTTCTCTCGTTCCTGGCTTTGCACGCCTGTGCGTCCAATGACGTGCCCCTAGGCCAAGCGAGCTTCGCCGAGTATCGCCAGCAAACCGTCGCCTGGCTCCAACAGCACCGTGACTTCCAGACCCGCGACCATGGGGCAGAACTGGAATGGAATGCACCCCAAGAGTGGCGACCGAATGGCGTGGCCAAACGCGGGATACTGTTGGTGCATGGGCTGGGGGATTCGCCTTGGTCCTTCCATGATGTGGGCCAGGCGCTGGCCGATCAGGGCTTCCTGGTGCGTACGGTGCTGCTGCCGGGACACGGCAGCAAGCCGTCGGACATGCTCGATGTGACGCTCGAACAGTGGCAGCAGGTGGTCCGCGAACAGACCGCCGCCCTGCAGCGCGAGGTGTCGACGGTGTACCTGGGTGGTTTTTCGACCGGGGCCAACCTGGTGCTGGATTACGCCTACGACCGCTCGGACATCGCCGGCCTGGTGCTGTTCTCTCCCGCGTTCCGCCCTGCCAACACCTACGCCTGGCTGACCCAATACATCGGCTGGTTCCGTCCCTGGCTGGCCAGCCCGAGCGACGGTAACCGCCCGATGCAGACACCGGTCCGCTACCTGAACGTGCCCACCAACGGCTTTGCACAGTTCTACCGCAGTGCGCTGCTCGCCCAGGAACATTTGGAAACTCGCCACTATGAGAAGCCGGTGTTCGTGGCCATCACCCAACACGACTCCGTGCTGGACACCGCCTATGTACTGGACAGCTTCAACACCCGGTTCAGCCATCCGGCCAGTCGGTTGATCTGGTATGGCGCTTCCCCAGCCATGACCGCCCGCACCCCGCGGGTCAAGGTGCGCACCGACGACCTCCCGGCCTACCGGATCGCCCAGTTCTCGCACATGGGGCTGATGTTTTCACCGCAAGATCCGCTCTACGGCAAGGACGGCAGCCAGCGCATCTGTTGGAATGGCCAAGAAGCCGCTGCCATGCAGAAATGCCTGGATGGAGAACCGGTCTGGTATTCGGACTGGGGGCATCGCGAACCGGGGAAAGTTTTCGCAAGGCTGACGTTCAATCCCTATTTCGATTGGCAGATGGGGGTGTTGATGGGGGTATTGGAGAGCACCCGTTAACCGTGCATGCCCCACTAGGCCCGCTGGTTAATCCGCCGGGGCCAGGCGCTCGCGGCTGTTGCTCAGGTGCGTCCACATGGCGGCGCGGGCGGCGTCCGGGTCCTGGCGGCCGATCGCGGCGAGAATCGCTTCGTGCTCCAGGTTCGCCAGGTACGCATGGTGGGTCAGCCGAGTGCCTGCCCGCTCGCTGGAGCCGATACCGCTGCGCGGAATGATGGCCTGTCCCAGGTTCTGCAGGATGTCGAGAAAGTAAGGATTGCCCGTCGCCTCGGCGATCAGTAAGTGAAAACGACGGTCCGCCTCCACGCAACTGTCTTCCTTGGCCAGCAAATCCTGGTAGTCATCCAGGGCCTGTCGCATTGCAGCGAGGTGGTCAGGCGTGCGTCGTTGAGCGGCCAGTGCCACGGCCTGGGTCTCCAGCCCCATCCGCAGCTCGATGATGTGGCGCACGGTAAACACGGTTTCGACCTTCAGGTGCAGGCCGCCGGACGCGGACCGTGGCAGAACGAAGGTGCCCTTGCCCTGATGGGTTTCCACCAATCCTGACGCCTGCAATTTGAAGATCGCTTCACGCACCACCGTACGGCTGACGCCGTGCTCGCGAACCATCTCGTGTTCCGAGGGCAATTTTTCGCCTGCGGCGATATGCCCGGAAAGGATCCGCTGACTCAGGTCGGTCACCAGATCGGTGGCCAGGCTGTGCTGTCGCCGGAGTTTCGGAAGTCGGGCAGGTGTTGGCATGGGCGGCGGTCCTGGCTGTCGAAGATCGTTTTGCAACGCGTGAATACTTGTCTGTTTTGCTGAAAAAAGCGTGCCTGGAATTCGGGTAATCGGCTTCCGATGGCTGAACGAGACCTCCACGCAGCCCTGCCGGTACCGGGCTTGTAACGCGCCATCAGTGGTCGTTCAACTTGTCATACAAGCCGACTTAGTCTGCTGGTCAACTTGCAGAATGACCAGCAAATTCGCCTTGCAGCCGGTACTTTTACTTGTATGATGACTGGCAACAGGGCCTCACCCTGCCCTGCACGACAACCCGCATAACAATAATGAGTGGGAGTTACGCCAGTGAACACATCCTCATCCCCGCTGGATGATGCCGAGCCCTCCGTCCTCCAGACGGCCGTCTCCAAAGTCAAGCGCCATGTGCTGCCGCTGTTCGTCATCATGTTCATCGTCAACTACATCGACCGGGTCAACATCGGTTTCGTGCGTAGCCACATGGAACATGACCTGGGCATCGGCGCATCCGCCTACGGCTTCGGCGCCGGGCTGTTCTTCATCGCTTATGCGTTGTTCGAAGTCCCCTCCAATATCCTCATGCAAAAAGTCGGCGCGCGTCTCTGGCTCACCCGGATCATGTTCACCTGGGGGCTGGTCGCCGCCGCAATGGCCTTCATCCAGAACGAAACCCACTTTTATATCCTGCGGTTCCTGCTTGGGGTGGCAGAAGCCGGTTTCTTCCCCGGCGTGATCTATTACTTCACTCGCTGGCTGCCGGGCGTCGAACGTGGGAAGGCGATCGCGATCTTCCTCAGCGGGTCGGCCTTCGCGTCGCTGATCTCCGGCCCCCTCTCCGGCCTGCTGTTGCAGATCGAGGGCCTGGGCATGCATGGTTGGCAATGGATGTACTTCATCGAGGGGATGTTCTCGGTGGGCCTGTGTTTCTTCGTCTGGTTCTGGCTGGATTCCCGGCCGCAAGACGCCAACTGGCTGACGCAGGCAGAAAAGGACGCGCTGACCACGGCCATCGACGACGAGCAGCGCGCGCGTGAAGCGGCCAGTCCGGTGAAGCTGTCCATGGGTCAGTTGCTCAAGGACCCGCAGATCATCCTGTTTTGCCTGATGTACTTTTTCATCCAATTGACGATCTATGCCGCTACGTTCTGGTTACCGAGCATCATCAAGAAGATGGGCGATCTGAGCGACTTCCAGGTTGGCCTGTTCAACTCGATCCCCTGGTTCATTGCCATCGTCGCCATGTACGGGTTCGCCTCGCTCTCCGCCAAGTGGAAGCACCAGCAAGCCTGGGTGGCTTGCGCCTTGCTCATTGCAGCGGCGGGCATGTTCATGTCCACGACGGGAGGGCCGGTGTTCGCTTTCATCGCCATCTGCTTTGCCGCGCTGGGGTTCAAATCGGCGTCGTCGCTGTTCTGGCCGATCCCCCAGGGCTATCTGGACGCCCGTATCGCGGCGGGGGTGATTGCCCTGATCAACTCACTGGGCAACCTGGGCGGTTTCGTCGCCCCAACCGCTTTCGGCCTTCTCGAACAACAGACCGGTTCGATTCAAGGCGGCCTGTATGGGCTGACCGCGACCTCGATCATCGCCGCGATCCTGGTGTTCACGGTGCGCACTACCCGCAAGCCGGGTGGCGAGCCGCTGGCCAGCGCTGACGTCACGCATAGCCATTCCTGAGCCATCACCTTTTTACCGACCCACGGTGCCGCCTGGCGGCGCCTCGCCTATACAAGGATCGAGTCATGTCCTTACACCCTACCGGCAGCACACCCGTCATTACCGAGATGCAGGTCATCCCCGTGGCGGGTCACGACGACATGCTGCTCAACCTGAGCGGCGCGCACGGGCCCTACTTCACCCGTAACATCGTCATTTTGAAAGACAACGCCGGCCACACCGGTGTCGGGGAAATTCCCGGCGGCGAAAAAATCCGCCAGACCCTCGAAGATGCCCGCTCGCTGGTGGTCGGCAACACCCTGGGCAACTACCAGAAGATACTCAACCAGGTGCGCCGGACCTTCAGCGAGCGAGACGCCGGCGGCCGCGGCCTGCAAACCTTTGACCTGCGCATCACCATTCACGCGGTGACCGGCATCGAGGCTGCCATACTCGATTTGCTCGGGCAGCATCTGGACGTGCCTGTGGCCGCTCTGCTCGGCGAAGGCCAGCAGCGTGACGAAGTGAAAGTGCTCGGGTACCTGTTCTATGTCGGCGACCAGAAGAAAACCAACCTGCCCTACCGCACCGAAGAAGAGGCCGACAATGATTGGTTCCGCTTCCGCCACGAGGAGGCCCTGACACCCGAGCGCGTAGTGCGCCTGGCCGAAGCGGCCTTCGAGCGTTACGGCTTCGAGGATTTCAAGCTCAAAGGCGGGGTGCTCAGTGGAGACGCCGAGATCGAGGCCGTGACGGCTCTGGCCGAGCGTTTTCCAGAGGCACGCATCACCCTTGACCCCAACGGCGCATGGTCGTTGAAAGAAGCGATTCGTCTTTGCCGCGATCAGCACCGCGTGCTGGCGTATGCAGAAGACCCCTGCGGCGCGGAAAACGGTTACTCAGGCCGTGAGGTGATGGCCGAATTCCGTCGCGCCACCGGGCTGCGCACCGCGACCAACATGATCGCCACCGACTGGCGGGAAATGGGCCATGCCATCCAGTTGCAATCGGTGGACATTCCGTTGGCCGATCCCCACTTCTGGACCCTCCAGGGTTCGGTGCGGGTGGCGCAGATGTGCAACGAGTGGGGCCTGACCTGGGGCTCGCATTCGAACAACCACTTCGATATCTCGCTGGCCATGTTCACCCATGCCGCGGCCGCTGCGCCGGGCCAGATCACCGCCATCGACACCCATTGGATCTGGCAGGACGGCCAGCGCCTGACCAAGGCACCGCTGCAGATCATCGGCGGCCACATCAAGGTGCCGGAAAAGCCGGGACTGGGGATCGAGATCGATCTGGATCAGGTGCACAAGGCCCACGCGCTGTACAAAAGCATGGGGCTGGGCGCCCGGGACGACAGCGTGGCAATGCAGTGCCTGATCCCCAACTGGCAATTCAACAACAAGCAGCCCTGCCTGGTTCGCTGAGCGCGCGGTGCTTCGCCCCCTGGTCCCGCCGGCGCGTGGTTCCCTGCCCGCGCCTGCTACCACGCCGCCGTGCTAGGCTCTGTGCATCTCCGTGCATGAAGCCCGCCCATGACGCGCCTGACCCAGACCCACCCTCGCCTGACCCTGGCCGTTGCCTTGGGCATCGCTGCCGGTATTGCCTCCGTCCTCGTCGCCCCTGGCATGACGTTGACCAGCGACTTCCTGATTGCCTGGAACGTGGCCGGATGGATCTACATGGCGTTGATTATGCTGCGCACGGCCAGGTCCAACGCCGAGGACGTGCGGCGCATTGCCGAAGTCGAGGATGAAAACGCCGGCTGGGTGCTGGTGCTGGTGTGCGTGGCGGCGATTGCCAGCCTCGCCGCCATCGTGCTTGAGCTGTCCGGCATCAAGGACATGCCGTCCGGCGACAAAGCGCTGCATTACGCCTTCACCGGCGTGACCATCGTGGGGTCCTGGCTGCTGATCGGGGTGATTTTCAGCCTCCACTATGCGCGGATGTTTTATACCAGGGGCGGTGAAGACGCGGCCCTGCGCTTTGCCGATGGCGAGCAGAACCCCGATTACTGGGACTTCCTGTACTTCTCCTTCACCATCAGTGTGGCCGTGCAGACCTCGGACGTTGGGGTCGCCACGCGCAGCTTGCGCAAGGTGGTCCTCGCGCAGTCGTTGATCGGCTTTCTGTTCAACACCTCAATACTCGGGTTTTCCATCAATATCGCGGCGGGCTTGTTCAACTGAGGCGGCCGACGACGCCGTGCCCACCCGCCCTGCCACCGGCTGCCCCCGCCGAATCGGGGTTCCACTTGGCGCCTGCGAGGCGTATGTTGGCGCCCACAATTCCAATGTGCTTACACCACGAGGCCTGACCGAAATGACCCAGGGTTCCACACTGAACGTCGCAGTGATCGATGACTGGCAAGGCGTTGCGCAGGCGGCAGCGGACTGGACCGTCCTCGAGCCCATCGCCCGCGTCAGCTTCCTTCATGACTACCCTGCCGATACCGCCACCCTGGCAACGCGACTCAAAGACTTCGACGTGGTCTGCGTCATGCGCGAACGCACGCTGTTCGATGAGGCATTGCTCAGCCAGTTGCCTGGCTTGAAGCTGCTGGTCACTGGCGGCATGCGCAACGCGGCGCTGGACCTCAAGGCTGCCGCACGCCTGGGCATCACGGTCGTCGGCACCGACAGCTATAAATACGCGGCCCCCGAATTGACCTGGGCATTGATCATGGGCGTCACCCGCAACCTGGTCGACGAAGCCAACTCACTGCGCGCAGGCCATTGGCAGATCGGCATCGGCAGCGACCTGTATGGCAAGACACTGGGGATCGTCGGCCTGGGCAGCATCGGCCAGAAGATCGCACGCTACGCTCAGGCCTTCGACATGAACGTCATCGCCTGGAGCGAAAACCTCACGGCTGAACGCGCGGCCGAACACGGCGCCACCTATGTCAGCAAGGCAGAGCTGTTCGAACAGTCGGACATCATCTCGGTCAACCTGGTCCTCAGCGACCGCAGCCGGGGGCTGGTGGACGCCGAATCGCTGAATCGCATGAAGCCAACGGCGTATCTGGTCAACACCGCGCGGGGCCCGATCGTCGATGAAGACGCACTGGTCGAAGTCCTCCAACAGAAAAAAATCGCCGGTGCGGCACTCGACGTGTACAGCATCGAGCCGTTGCCCGCCGATCATCCGTTCCGCACGTTGCCCAATCTGCTGGCCACGCCCCATGTCGGTTACGTGACGGAGAATAACTACCGCCTGTTCTTCAGCCAGATGATCGAAGACATTCAAGCCTGGCACGCCGGTGCCCCCATCCGGACGCTCGCCTGATGACTATGCCCCTCTCCCGACTGCCTTCCGACCCACGTGCGGCCCTGGTGGTCATCGACATGCAATACGACTTCATGCCCGGCGGTGCGCTGGCGGTGGCCGATGGCGATACGCTGGTGCCCCGGGTCAATCAGTTGGCCGCCCAGTTCCGAAACGTGGTGCTGACCCAGGATTGGCACCCGGCCGGGCACATTTCCTTCGCCTCCTCTCACCCCGGACGGGCACCGTTCGACAGCGTTCCCCTGCCCTACGGGGCGCAGACCCTGTGGCCGGACCATTGTGTTCAAGGCACCCAGGGTGCCGCGCTGCATGCCGAGCTTGATGCGCCGCATGCGCAACTGATTCTGCGCAAGGGCTGCAACACAGGCATCGACAGCTACTCGGCGTTCGTCGAAGCCGATCGCACCACGCAGACCGGCTTGGCAGGCTATCTGAAAGAGCGCGGCATCGACAGCGTGTTCGTGGTCGGGCTGGCGCTGGACTTCTGCGTGGCCTGGTCGGCGCTGGATGCGCGGGCTGCAGGGTTCAACACCTGGGTCATCGCCGACGCCTGCAAAGCGATCGACCTGGATGGATCGCTGGAAAAGGCGTGGCGGGACATGACGGCAGCGGGGGTGGCGCGCATCCACAGCACCGACCTGGCAGGCTGACCGCCCGACGCAGCGTTCTGGGTGTCGACGGTCGCGCCTTGCCAGGCATCCCCTGCCCCTGAACGGATCGCGCAACCGTCCCGCATGCTTTAACGAGACCTGTCAGCGAACGACGATCGACGCCGCGTGTCTGAAGCAGCAGCACGACACTCCGCGAGATTGCGCCATGGCAAACGAAGAAGACGGCAAGACCCCCGGCCTCACCCCCGAAGAAGAACGCGACATCGATGAAAACCAGCCGCCACGCGCGGCGGTCCTGCATGAAACCATCCGCATGCAGGGCGACCAGGAGCTGGAGCGCAACGTGGCAGCGTTGTTCTGGTCGGCCTTGGCCGCCGGGCTGACCATGGGCCTGTCGCTGATGGCCATGGGGCTGCTCAATTCCCGATTGCCGGACGGCGAAGCTTTCAAAGTGATCGCCAGCGTCGGCTACAGCGCGGGGTTTCTGGCGGTGATCCTTGCCCGCCAGCAACTGTTCACCGAGAACACCCTCACTGCCGTGCTTCCCGTGATGACCAAACCGACGTTGGGCAACTTCGGGCGGTTACTGCGCCTGTGGACCACCGTGCTGATCGGCAACCTGTGCGGCACGCTGCTGGTGGCCTACGTCATGCTGGAGTTGCCGATTTTCGACGGCAAGACCGATGAAGCGTTTCTGGAGATCGGCCGCAAGGTCATGGAAAACAGCGTGACCCAGATGTTCGCCAAGGGCATTGTCTCGGGGTGGATGATCGCCACCATGGTGTGGATGATTCCCTCCATGGAAAACGCCAAGATGTGGATCATTCTGATGATCACCTACCTTATGGCGCTGGGGGATTTCACCCACATCGTCGTGGGCTCGGCCGAGGTCTCATATCTGGTGTTCGCCGGGGAATTGAGCTGGCGTGAGTTCTGGCAGGTGTTCGCCGGGCCGACGCTGGCCGGGAACATCATTGGGGGGAGCTTTATCTTCGCCTTGCTCAGCCATGCACAGATTCGCAGCGAGAGCGACGCGCCGAAGAAAGACTCACCTTCGGCCCGAGAGCCCAAGCGGTCGGCAAAAGCCAACGAGGTGTGAACGCGCTGTTGCAGCGCAGCGGGAGCACGCCGCGCTGCAACAGGAAGGATGGTCCCACTCCATCGATACCGCCCAGTACTTAAATTATTTTTAAGAAATCCCGGCTACGTTTAAAGGCAGAATGAAGTCTCCCGTTGCAACCTGCTCCAGGTAATCCAATGACCCGAATTCTGACCATCGAAGACGATGCCGTGACCGCCCGGGAAATCGTCGCCGAGTTAAGCAGCCACGGCCTGTCCGTCGACTGGGTCGACAATGGCCGCGAGGGCCTGGTGCGCGCCGTCAGCGGCGATTATGACCTGATCACCCTGGACCGCATGCTGCCTGAAGTGGACGGCCTGGCCATCGTCACCACCATGCGCGCGCTGGGCATCGCCACGCCGATCCTGATGATCAGCGCCCTGTCCGACGTCGACGAACGCGTTCGCGGCCTGCGCGCGGGCGGTGACGATTACCTGTCCAAACCCTTCGCCTCCGATGAGATGGCCGCTCGGGTGGAAGTCCTGCTGCGCCGCAGCAACCCCGTCACCCAGGCGGAAACCATGCTCAAGGTCAGCGATCTTGAACTCAACCTCATCACCCGTGAAGCCAGCCGCGCCGGACAGCAGCTCAACCTGCTGCCGACCGAATACAAACTGCTGGAATTCCTGATGCGCAACAGCGGACAAATCATCACCCGCATGATGATCTTCGAAGAGGTCTGGGGCTATCACTTCGACCCAGGCACCAACCTCATCGACGTGCACATCGGCCGCTTGCGCAAGAAAATCGATCCCCCTAACCTGACGCCGCTGATACGTACCGTTCGAGGCTCAGGTTATGTCATTGCCGAACCCGTCTAAGGGCTGGCGCTCCTCCAGCAGCCGTCTGCTGGCGCTCTACAGTTTCCTTTTCGTGGCCTGGAGCAGCATTCTGTTGGGGGTGCTGTACTGGGAAGTCACCAACTACCTGAACACCCTCGCCCGCCACTCACTGATGCAGCGCCAGCAATTGTTTTCCCGCTTCGAGGGCAAGCAACTGGACGATGCGCTGCGCACCAGCGACAAATTCGACATCCGCACCGTGGACGCCTACGGGCTGTTCGACAATGACCTCAAACCCATCAGCGGTCCGATCGACAGCATCCCCGAAGGCCTGGCCCTCAACGGTCAGATTCAAGAACTCGACACGTGCATCCAATCGGACGATCCGGACCTGCCCAGGGCCAGTTGCGATGCGGTGGCCATTCACACCCTCGACAACCGCTGGCTGGTGCTGGTGCGGGACAACGGCTCGCTGTTCGCCGTGACCACCCTGATCCTTCGCGCGCTGTTGTGGGGTATCTCCTTGACCATCATTCCCGGCGCGCTGGGCTGGCATCTGCTACGGCGACAACCCCTGCAGCGCATCGGCGCCATTCAAGCCAGCGCCGAAGCCATCGTGACGGGGGATCTGACCCGGCGCTTGCCCGTGTCGGACCGGCGGGATGAAATCGACATGCTGGCGGACATCGTCAACGCCATGCTCGACCGCATCGAGCGCCTGATGAACGAGGTCAAGGGTGTCTGCGACAACATCGCTCACGACCTGCGCACCCCGCTGACCCGTTTGCGTGCGCAGCTTTACCGCATACAGCAACAATCGGCGGAGGATTCGCCCCACGGGGAGCAGATGGCCCAGGTCATCGCCGACGCCGACACCCTCATGGCGCGGTTTCGCGGGCTGTTGCGCATCTCCGAGCTGGAAGACCACCAGCGAAGGTCCGCTTTCGGCCAACTTGACCCGGTGTCACTGCTGCAGGAGCTGTTCGATTTTTACCTGCCGCTGGCCGAAGAAGGCGGCATTTCATTGCAACTCAAAATCGCCGACGACCTTCCCCCGCTGGTGGGCGACCGGGCACTGCTGTTCGAGGCGTTATCGAACCTGTTGAGCAACTCCATCAAATTCACCCCGCCAGGTGGCCAAGTGCTGATGATTGCGCGGGCCGAGGGCGAAACACCCTTCATCGAAGTTCAGGACACCGGCCCCGGCATCCCGGACGCCGAGCGCGAAGCGGTGTTCAAGCGCTTCTATCGCAGCGAAACCGGCAACCAGCAGAGTGGTTTCGGGCTGGGCCTGTCGATCGTCGCAGCGATCGTCAATCTGCACGGCTTCAAACTGCGCATCGGCAGCAGCCCGTCGGGCGGCGCGAGCCTGGTATTGGAGTGTAGGCAGGTGCTGGCGTTGGGGTGAACACGAGACGCCACGCCGCCGGTGACCGTTGCCGAAAACCGCTCAACGCGCAAAAAAAGCCCAAGGTCTTGGCACCCTGGGCTCGACAGGACATGGATCAAGTAGGGCGGCTCAGCCGGGCATGCATGTGAAGTCCTTGGTGTGCCCCAACTGATGGCCTTGGGCATCCTCCAACCGGACCCGGTATTCTTCGCCAAGGCTCGATTCTACGAGTGTGTAGTGCTCGCCCGCCTTGAACTGGCTGAACGTGATGCCCGCTTCACAGTTCATCTGGTCATCGTTGTTACCCGTGCCTTCGACGATCAAGTCCACATCCAGGGTGTGTGCGCCCGGCTTGACGTCGAAGTAGCGCCCGTCATTCAGGCGCTTGCCGTCCACGTCTTCCGCCAGCAACGTCCCCGAAGGTTCTTCCTGCAAACCGATCCAGGCTTCATTCGGGTCGGCTTTTGGCATCGGCCCCGCACACCCGGACAAGGCAGCGACCAGACCCAACACAGGTAACAGCAATAATGATTTGGCGTTCATGACACGATCCTCAGCGAGTTGAAAAGCGCCCTGTGGTCCAGGGTGGACTTCGATGAGATCAGCCTGCGACTGGCCCGGATGAACGACAAATGAATGCCCCATGAAAGCTCCTTGCGCGCCTTCCTAACGGTTTGTTCATCTGGCTGAAAGCGGCGTGTTAGGTCCCTGCATCAAGACTGCCTCTCTTTCGAACGGGTCGAAATGGGAGGTTTCCGGCATGCTCGGGCTGGTCAAGACTGCGTTGCTCAAGCCATACACGTTCATCGTGTTGGCGATTCTTATCTGTATTGTCGGACCGATGGCGGCCCTCAAGACGCCCACCGACGTCTTCCCCGACATTGGCATTCCCGTGGTGGCGGTGGTCTGGCAGTACGCCGGACTGTCCCCGGATGCCATGGCCGGCCGGGTGATTTACACCTACGAGCGCTCGCTCAGTACCACCGTCAACGACATCGAACACATCGAGTCGCAATCCCTGCCTGGCATGGGCATCGTCAAGATCTTCTTTCAGCCGGGCGTCGATATCCGCACCGCCAACGCGCAAGTGACGGCGGTATCACAAACCGTACTCAAACAGATGCCCGCCGGGATCACCCCACCGCTGATCCTCAACTACAGCGCTTCGACGGTGCCGATCCTGCAAATGGCCTTTTCCAGCCCGACCTTGTCGGAGGCGCGGATTCGCGACTTGGTGCAGAACAGCATTCGTCTGCCCCTGAGCGCCGTGCCGGGCCTGGCCATGCCGACGCCGATGGGCGGCAAGCAGCGCCAGATCACCCTCGACCTCGACCCACAGGCGCTGGCCGCGAAAGGTTTGTCGGCACAAGACGTCGGCAATGCACTGGCAGCGGGCAACCAGATCATTCCGGTGGGCACCGCCAAAATGGGCACCGATGAATACACGGTGCTGCTCAACAACAGCCCGCAAGCCATCGACGAACTCAATGACCTGCCGATCAAGACCGTCGACGGCGCGCTGATCACCATCGGCCAAGTGGCCCACGTGCGGGATGGCTCGCCGCCGCAGACCAACATCGTGCGGGTCGATGGGCGTCGCGCGGTGCTGATGCCCGCCTTGAAGAACGGCAACATTTCGACCCTGTCGATTGTCGATGACATCCGCAACATGCTGCCGCTGATCAACGAGACCCTGCCGCCCGAGCTGAAAACCTCACTGCTGGGCGACGCCTCGGTGTTCGTCAAGGAGTCGGTGGGCAGCGTGGCGCGGGAAGGCATCATTGCCGCGCTGCTGACCAGCGTGATGATCCTGCTGTTCCTTGGCAGTTGGCGTTCGACGGTAATCATCGCCGCCTCGATTCCGCTGGCGGTGCTGTCGGCGATCGCACTGCTTGCGCTCACCGGCCAGACGCTCAACGTCATGACCCTGGGCGGACTGGCCCTGGCGGTGGGGATTCTGGTGGACGACGCCACGGTGACCATCGAGAACATCAACTGGCACCTGGAACAAGGCAAGGCGGTGAAAGACGCGATCATGGACGGCGCGCGGCAGATCGTCGGCCCGGCGTTCGTATCGCTGCTGTGTATCTGCATCGTCTTCGTGCCGATGTTCATGCTGCAAGGCATTGCCGGTTACCTGTTCCGCCCGATGGCGCTGGCGGTGATCTTCGCCATGGGCAGTTCGTTTCTGCTGTCCCGCACTCTGGTGCCAACGCTGGCGATGTTCCTGCTCAAACCTCACGGGCTGGAAAGCGGCCCCGGTCATCACCCGGAAGATGCCTTCATCAACCACCATGAAGGCGACCAGCATGGCCGCCAGCGCCACGCCATCCTGCGTGCTGCCTTGCGCTTCCAACAGGGATTCGAGCAGCGTTTCTCGAACGTTCGCGACGTGTATTACGGATTGCTGGGCCTGGCCCTGAAGCGCCGTAAAGCCTTCCTGCTCGGCTTCCTCGCCTGCGTGCTGGCGAGCTTCGCGCTGCTGCCGAGCCTGGGCGAAGACTTCTTCCCGGCCACCGACGCGGGCGCCCTGTCGCTGCACGTGCGTCTGCCGCTGGGGACGCGGATCGAAGAAAGTGCTGCGGCCTTCGACCGCATCGAACAACGCATCCGCGAGATCATCCCGGCCGACGAACTGGACACGGTGATCGATAACATCGGCATCCCCCTGAGTGGCATCGACATGGCCTACAGCAGCAGCGGCACGATCGGCCCACAGGATGGCGACATTCAGGTCACGTTGAAAGCGCACCACGCACCGACCGAGGACTACGTCAAACGCCTGCGCGAGGCCCTGCCACGCAGTTTTCCCGGCAGTCAGTTTGCGTTTCTGCCCGCGGACATCAGCAGCCAGATCCTCAACTTCGGCAACCCGGCGCCGCTGGACGTGAAAATCTCCGGCCGCGACGATGCCGCCAACCGCGCCTATGCGCTGGAGTTGCAGCGCCGTCTGCAACACGTCGCCGGGATCACCGACCTGCGCATTCAGCAGTCCACCGGTTACCCCTCGATGCAGGTGAACGTCGATCGCCTGCGTGCCAAGCAACTGGGCATCACCGAAAAAGACGTGACCACCAGCCTCGGCGCCTCGTTGGCCGGGACCTCACAAGTGGCGCCGACCTACTGGCTCAACCCGAAGAACGGGGTGTCCTATTCGGTGGTCGCCGCGACCCCGCAATACCGGCTGGACAGCCTGCCGGCGCTGGAAGCCCTGCCGATCACCGGCAGCACGGGCCAGTCACAGATTCTTGGTGCCCTGGCCACGATCAAACGGGTCGACAGCCCGGCGGTCGTCACCCACTACAACATTCAGCCAACCCTGGACCTGTTCGCCAACGTGCAAGGCCGCGACCTCGGCGGCGTGGCCCGGGACGTACAAAAGGTCATCGACGGCATGGCCCACCTTCGCCCCAAAGGCGCGGTGATCAGCCTGCACGGCCAGATCGACGCGCTGCATGAAGCCTTCAGCGGCCTGAGCGTCGGTCTGCTCGGCGCCGTGGTGCTGATCTACTTGCTGATCGTGATCAATTTCCAATCCTGGATCGATCCGTTCGTGATTATCACGGCATTACCGGCAGCGCTGGCCGGTATTGTCTGGATGCTGTTTCTCAGTGGGACTTCGCTGTCGGTGCCGGCGCTGACCGGGGCGATCCTGTGCATGGGCGTCGCGACCGCCAACTCGATTCTGGTGGTGAGCTTCTGCCGAGAACGTCTGGCCGAACACGGCGACGCCCTGCTCGCAGCGCTGGAAGGTGGCTATACCCGCTTCCGGCCGGTGTGCATGACTGCGCTGGCGATGATCATCGGCATGCTGCCCCTGGCCCTCTCTCAAGAACAAAACGCGCCGCTGGGCCGTGCGGTGATCGGTGGGCTGATGCTCGCCACCACCGCCACCCTGCTGTTCGTGCCCGTGGTGTTCAGCCTCGTGCACCGTCATTCGAAACCTCAAGCTGCCGCCCCACGTGCACTGGATGGAGAAACACCCCATGTCGTCTGAAAACACCCCTTCGCGTAAACGCCTGATGCTGACCGGCGTCGGCGGCCTGACCCTGGCGGCGCTGTTGGTCACCAACGGCCTGGCAGCACGCACCCGTCATGACCATGACGTCGCGGCCTGGACCGAAAGCCAGTCCATGCCAGTGGTTACCGTGGTCTCGCCATCACGGAAGGCTCAGGGCGACATCCTGCAACTGCCAGCACGGCTGGAGGCCTGGAGCAAGGCATCGATCAACGCTCGGGTCAGCGGCTACCTGAAAGACTGGAGTGCTGACATCGGCACGCCGGTGCAGGCCGGTCAGGTCCTGGCCCACATCGACAGCCCGGAACTGGATCAGCAACTGGCGCAGACCCGCGCCCATCTGGCTCAGCAACAGGCCAACGCACGTATCGCTCAAACCACCGCCGAACGTTGGCAACACCTGCTCGCCACGCATTCGGTGTCGCAACAGGAAGTGGATGAAAAGGTCGCTGCTGCCACGGCTGCGAAAGCCGATGTACAGGCCGCTGAAGCGGATTACCGACGCCTGAATGACCTGACGGCGTACAAAACCATTCGGGCGCCATTTACCGGTACGATCACCGCACGCAACACTGACATCGGCCAGTTGATCAAGGCCGACGATGGTGGCGGCACGCCGTTGTTCAGCATGGCCGACACCCATCGCTTGCGCCTCTACGTGCCAATTCCGCAAAACTACGCCAGCGTCATCCACCCCGGCCTGTCGGTGCAGTTGAGCGTGCCAGAACACCCGGGGCAGACCTACAAGGCCACGCTACTGGGGGATTCCACGGCGGTCGATCCCCGTTCCGGCACGCTGCTGGCACAGTTCGTTGCCGATAACCCCGATGGCGCGCTGCTCCCCGGTGATTACGCCGATGCCACCTTACCCGTCGCCGCAAGCAGCCAGGGTCTGAGCATTCCGGCCAGTGCACTGATTTTCCGGGCCGAGGGCACGCAGGTCGCGACCCTGGACAGCAGCGGTCATGTGCACCTGCGCAACATTCACATTGCCATGGACCTGGGCGACCGGCTGGTGATCGATCAAGGCCTGCAGGCCGGCGACAAGGTCATCGACAACCCGCCCGATGCCCTGCGTGAAAATGATGCGGTGCAACTGGCCGACGTCGGAGGTGCGCATGCGCCCAAGGCTTGAATACCTCGCGCTTGCCATGGTGGGCGCGCTGACTTTGCAAGGCTGCTCGTTGGCGCCGAACTACGCGCCCCCTGCCGTCCCGATGCCTGCGCACTTCAAGGAAGACGCAGGGCCGTGGCGTCCGGCAAAACCCGCCGATCAGTTGCAACGCCAATGGTGGGCGGTGTTTCAGGACGCGCAACTCGATCGCCTGCAACACCGGTTACTGGACGCTAACCCCGACTTGAAAGCGGCCCTTGCCCATTACGACGCGTCGGTGGCCTATGCCAGCCAGTTGCACGCCGGGCTGTTCCCGCAGGTGAACGCCAGTGTGGCGCCGTTGCGTCAGCGGCAGTCGGACCGCAGGCCCCTGCGCGGCAACGCTCAGCCTTCGGTGTACAACAGCGACACGGCCGGTTTTAGCCTCAATTTCGACCCGGACCTATGGGGCAAGATTCGCAACCAGGTGGCAGCGGGTGACGCCCAGGCTCAAGCCTCCGCAGACGACCTGGCCGTCGCGCGCCTGAGCCTGCAAAAGCAACTGGCGACGCTCTACGTTCAGGCCCGTGGGCTGGATGCGCAAAGCCGAATTCTGCAAGCCTCACTGAACGACTACACCCAGGCCCTGCAACTGACCCGCGACCGCTATGAAGGCAAGATCGCCTCGGTGCTGGACCTGACCCGCGCCCAAAGCCAACTGGCCGAGGCCCGGGCGCAACTGGACGATGTGAAGGCCCAGAGCAACCTGAGTGAACACGCCATCGCCGAATTGGTGGGCGTGCTGCCCAGCGACTTCGTGCTTGTCCATGATGCTGAACCCTTGAAGCAGCCTGACATCCCCCAGGCGCTCCCTGGAAGCCTGTTGCAACAACGGCCCGACGTCGCCGCCGCCGAGCGTCGCGTGTTCGCCGCCAACGCCAACATTGGCGTGGCAAAAGCGGCGTGGTATCCCGATTTCAGTCTGACCGGTCTGCTCGGCGGCCAGACCCAAGGCAGCGGCAACCTGCTGGCGGCGGCCAACCGCTATTGGGCGCTGGGGCCGCTGGTCAACCTGCCGATCTTCGACGGGGGCCGCCGCAGCGCAGGCGAGCGTCAAGCCCAAGCCGAATTCGAAGAAGCCGCCGCGCAGTACCACAGTCAGGTGCTCAAAGCCGTGCGTGAGGTGGAAGACAACCTGGGCCAGTTGCGTGACCTGGAGCAGGAATCCCAGGACCAGCAAGCCGCCGTGCAGGCCGCACAAAGCGCCGAACGCATGGCGACCAGCAGCTATGAGGCGGGAGCTGTGAATTATTTGGACGTGGTGACGGCGCAGACCAATGCGTTGCAGGCGCAGCGAAGGTTGCAGGAAGTGGACACCAGTCGGTTGCAGGCCAGCGTCGGGTTGGCGGTGGCGTTGGGTGGGGGATGGACATCAGGTCACTGAGCGCAGCCCAGTAGGAGCGCGCTTGGTCTGGGCCGCACTCGGACGAATGCGATCTATCCTTCAACATCACTGTGTCTGAATTGACGCCATCGTCCGAGTGCGGCCCAGACCAAGCGCGCTCCTACGCCTTCGGCAGAAGCATTTCAGCGACGCGATTCAGACCGCGTTTCACGCCTCTACCACCGAGAAATCGAACAGCACCTGCGGCGACTCGATCAGCAGTGAGCGCATCACCTGCGGTGTGCAGCCCAGCGCCTGCAACTGCTCGACCACCGAGGCATAGCTGATCCGCTGTTCATGCTGGGTGTGCGGCCAATCACTGCCCCACACCAGCCGCTGCGGGCCGAAGGTTTGCAGCAGCAAGGGGAGCAGCGCGCGAGCGAACTCAAGGTTTTCTTGAGGGGTGCCTTCCAGCCGGTAGATGCCAGAGACCTTTGCCCAGACCTGACCACTCAAGCCCAGTTCCAGCATCTCACGCAGGCCCGCCTGATCGAGGCCAGATCGCGCATCGGGGCGACCGAAATGATCGACAACGATCTTCACGCCAAACGGCATCAGGCCATGGATCAGCGTAGGGATGTCCATCACGTGCCGATGCAGTTCAACGTGCCAGCCGAGTTCAGCGACGTGCCCGAACAGGACCTTCCATTGCGGCTCGGAAAAGTCCGGCAGCGCCTTGCCCATGAGGTTCAGGCGGATACCGACCACGCCTTGGCGGTCCATCTCCTCCAGTTCGGCGCGAGCGATGTCGCGCTCCACCACCGCCACGCCGCGCAGTTGCTCGGGTGCTTGCTTCAATGCGTCGAGCAAATAACGGTTATCGGTGCCCAGGAAGCTCGGCTGCACCAGCACGCCGTGGCTCAGGCCATGGCTGTGCAGAGTGTGCTGATACATCGCCAGCGTGGCGTCGTAATCCGGTGAGTAGCGTCGTGCCGATGTCAGATCCAGCTCCCTGCTGAATACGTGTGCGTGGCCGTCGATACCGAGGATCGACGCGGGAAAGGTGTCGGACATGGGTCTCATCTATCGGAAGAGGCGGAAGGTTGCGGTGTCACCGAACCCGCCGCCATAAGGAAACATCAAGCGCTGGCGGTTTCACTGCGCGGCGCGCTGCCTGTGGCGTCAGCAGCGCTGTTTTCAAGGCTGCGGCCGCGGGTTTCCGGCAGGCACAGCGCGGCGATCACGGCAACGCCATAGGCGATACCGGCATCGATGCCGATGGCCGAACCCAGGGACATGGACTCACTCATGTGCCCTACCAGGAAAGGGAACACTGACGACAGCACGCGACCGAAGTTGTAGCAGAAGCCGACGCCTGCCCCGCGCACGTCTGCCGGGTACAGTTCGTTGAACAGCGCCCCGAGGCTGGCCGGGATGCCTGCGGCGAAGAAGCCCAGCGGGAAACCCAGGAACAGCATCTGCGTGTTGGTCAGTGGCAGAAACACGTAGCACTGCACGGTGATGACGCAGCACAGGGCGAACAGCACGATGTTCATCCGGCGGCCGATCCGATCGATCATGAAGCCACTGGCCACGCAACCGCACCAGAACGCGAAAATGATCACGGCCAGGTATCCGCCGGAGTTGAGCACCGACAGGTTGCGCTCGGTCTTGAGGAAGGTCGGCAGCCAGGTCATCACCGCGTGGTAACCGCCGTGGGCACCCAGGCCCAGCAGGCCACCCAGCAGGGTTACGCGCAGCAGTTCAGGTCGGAAGATACCGGCCATGGACTTGAAAAAACTCTGACCGGTGGCGTTGTTTTTTTGCAGACGCTGGAAGCTGTCCGGTTCTTCGACGTTGCGGCGCACCCAGATGATCAGCAAGGACGGCAACAGGCCGACCAGGAACATTACCCGCCAGGCGATATCCGCCGGCACGAAGGAATAGATCAGCGTAAACACACCCACCGCCAGGCCCCAGCCCACCGCCCAGGCGCTTTGAACCGTGCCCATGACCTTGCCGCGGTATTTGGGATTGATGGTTTCGGCCATCAGCACCGCACCCGCGGCCCACTCCCCCCCGATGCCGAAGCCCTGCAGCGCCTTGACGATCAACAGCGAATGAAAGCCGGTGACGAACGCCGACAGGAACGTGAAGAAGGAAAACCAGAGAATCATCCATTGCAACGTCCGCACGCGACCGTAGCGGTCCGACAGCGTGCCGCCGAGCCAGCCACCGAGTGCGGAGGTGACGAGGGTAACGCCGCTGATCAGCCCGGCATCGCTTTTGCTCAACGCAAATGCGGCGATCAGCGCCGGAATGGCCAGACCGAACATCTGGACTTCCAGGGCGTCCAGCGACCAACCGCCGAAACAGGCCCAGAACGTCTTGCGCTCCCGTGGGGTGACTTGTCGATACCAGTTGAACATGCTTGTTGTCCTTATACGTAGGTGCGGCAGTTGTTGTGGGGCCCGTTCTGAGTGACAGGCTTGGCGTGTACAGCAAGGGCAAACATGAGGCCTTTGGGGCAAGAGCAGCGCCTTCCCTCAAGGCATCTTTGAATCAGCGAATATCGACGCTGTATCGAAAATGGCTGGCATGCCCTCGCGAGCGCCGCCACTCCAGTGGCTGACCGGCGTAGTTGCGGGCCAGGCGTTCGATCACCACCACGGGGCTGCCCTCGGGCACTTGCAACAGACGCGCATGCACGTCGTTTACGGCCTCGGCGGTGAGGGTTTCTTCGGCGTAGGCCACCACCTGGCCACACAGCGTCTCGTAGATCGGATAAAGCAGCGGGCCCTCTTTGCTCAGGTCGTTTTCGAGCAGGGCCTGGAACTGCACCTGAGGCAACCAGATTTCTTCGGCGAGCACCGGCTGGGCGTCGAGCAGACGCAGGCGGATCATGCGGATGACGGGCGCCTCCAGCGGCAAGCCCAACGCTTGCGACACGGCGGAAGGCGCAGTCACCGGCTCGATGGACAAGATGCGGCTTTCCGGCACCTGGCGCTCGCCGGCCATGCTTTGAAAGCGAAAGAAGCGGAACAGCGAGGATTGGAACTGAGGGCGGCGGATGAAGGTCCCACGTCCCTGCTGGCGTTCGAGAATATTCTCGTTGACCAGCATATCGATGGCTTTGCGCACGGTGCCAGTGGAGAGGCAATACTCGGTGGACAACGCGGCCTCCGTGGGAATGGCCTCACCGGGGCGCCAGCGGTTGTTGGCAATCTGCTCGGCCAATTGATCACGCAGACGTTGGTAAAGCGGCAGGCGGACATCACTGGATAGACGATTCATGGCGGCTTCGCTGTTGTAGTTATCTAGTCATCTATATGAATTTGAGCGAAGTATCATTCCGTTACAGATGCTCGTCAAGGTCCGCCGTGCGCCGTCCGGCAGCTAGCGTTCGCCATCCATTTGTGGAACGTCGATGACGTGTTCCTACATACCTTGCATGGATTTCCCTCGCTGTCCGTCCGGAACGCCGGACCTGCTCGGCAGAAATGGCCCATTGGCCGATGCCAACGGGGCTGTTTACGTGACCCACTCATTGATAGATGGATCACACCCTCATGCACCTGTATTACACCCATAACCTCAACGGCATCTTGAGCGACGAAATTGAACTCTACTCGGCCTCCGATCGGGGCTGCCGAACAGCCGTGCACCATGGGCTGATGTACTGCACTTACCTGGATGAAGAACTCGGCAACGTTAAAGTCATCAGTAAGCGCGGCGCACTGGGTTGGGATTTTGTAGACGGAGTCGACGCTGTCAGCAGTATCGTGCCGGCACTGGTGAGCCATAACGACGGGTTGTACCTGATCTACGCAAACAACAAGCAGCACATGAAAGTGTGCCGTTACAATGAAGTCTCGAAACGCTTTGTCGCTGTTCCTCGCCTGTTCGGCGACCTATCGGAAACACCGACTTTCGCTGCGCTCAACGGCGTCATGCATATGTTCTGCACAGTGCCCGACAGCGAAAACATCTTCCGTAAGTCGTCATCGGACATGATGGAATGGACACGCTCCTCGATCGTCCCCACCGGCAGCGACGGCCCGGCGATGACCCACCTGAGCCCGGTAGCGATCACCTATCAAAACATGATTCACCTGTTCTACCGGGACCGGAGAGACCGACGCTTCGGGATGATGAAATACGACGGCTTCAAATGGAGCCGGCGCGTGCTTTTGATCGACCAGGCGTATGAGCATTCGCCCGGCATCACGATTCATAACGGCCTACTCAAGCTGGTATTTGCCGGAAACACCGGCGCGCTGGAACTGTACGGCTATGACGGCAACGCGATCAGCCCGCCCGCGCTGAGCCATTCCTTGACCTGCAGCACGGCCAGCCCTTCGGCCGCCTCGCATAACGGCGAACTCAATGTCGTGTTCTCTCGATAAACGACAGGCATTCACCGATAACCCTTTAGTGCGAGATCCAGCATGCCGATTCGCTCAACTATCCGCGATTACATCGATCAACACTTATTGACGCTTGACGGGTTCAATTCCTTTGAAACTCAGCTCGAAGTGGTGATCACCGACATTGTCCAGTTAGCTTCGTCCAGTCCGGAAGACGCTCGCCACAGCGCGGCCTACCTGACCTACACCTTGTCCTTCCACTACATGCGCAGCGCCAACGAGCCAATGCAATTCCAGCTCGCGCAGACACTCACCTCGCTGTTCAGTCGGCTTTATAACGACGCGGGTTTCATCAGCCTGATCAGCCGTGTGCGCCCCCAAGGCACGTTCCCGGTACTGCTCAGCTTTTATCACCTGCATCACAGCTTCATCATGAACGGCCTGCGTGCGCCCCAGGGGCCGATGGCACTGGACCACGCCGATGCGTTGCGGATGCTGCAGATCATCGTCGGTGCAGCTTACGGACCGTGGATGTCGCGCATTCAGCTGCAAGGGGCGTTGAGGGATTATCACCACGCGCGGGTGATCAACGACGCTCAGGGCACGCGCATCGAGGTGGGTCGTTCGTCTACGGGTACGCCCAGAACCCTGAGCCTGGCCACGTGGAACATGCAAGGTTCGTCCGAAGCCACCGACACCAAATGGCGCACGTTCGTACTGACGCTGGCCCGAGAAAATGCCATCGTCATGCTTCAAGAGGCCGGGCAGCCGCCCGCATCAGCGGCTCACGTCGCAGACCACTTCCCGCAGGACCAGTTCGGCAATACCCTCAGGGTCAGTCACTACCTGTGGCAAGCAGGCAGTACCACACGCGGCGAGCAATATCAGATCTTCTTTCTCGACGTTCAGCGGCTGCGGGTGAATCTGGCCATCCTCGTCGCCAGTGGCAGCGACATCGAAGCCGTCAGCCCGGTTGTCGTTTCCGACGGTTTGCCCACCGGGAACGACGCCCCCTCCTACCGACCGGCGCTCGGCGTCGAAATCCGTTGGCGAAACGCACCAAGGCACACCGTTACCGCCTTTAACTTCCACGCCATTTCCAACGGGGGCTCGAACGCGCCGCGCATGCTCAGGGAGGTCAGTTGGCACACGCCGACGCGTTTCGTGATGGCAGGCGACTTCAACAGAGACCCGCGGCCCACGACGGCGCAAGGCAACTGGATTTCGCCGCCCGAGCTTGCCCAACTGGCCCTGCCGACGTCGGAGACCCACCCCAGTACGCAGCCCGCCTCCATGCTGGATTACGCGGTCAGCAACGGAACGATCGATCCGGTGGCCACGGGACGCGTGAGCGCAGCAGGCCCGTCCGACCATCTGGCCGCCAGTTTCGAGTTCAGCTTCCCCCTGTGATATCCATCGCATTAGGGCGTGCCCGGCACCGTTGCCGGCGCGCCCACCCTGGCTGCTCACGCCACCTTGTGCTTGGCCCGCACCCGGGCGATGTGCTCCACCAGGTACTGCGCATCCCGCGCCACGCCCGAGAAACGGCCGGAACCCCAGGTGTATAGCCACGGCAAGCCGAGGAAATACAAGCCCGGCTGCGTCGTGACCCCACGCACATGGCCCGGATGGCCACGGCCATTGAATACAGGCGCATCGACCCAGCTGAAATCCGGGGTGAAACCGATGCACCAGATGATGCTGGTGATGCCCGCTTCGCTCAGGCTCAATTGCGCCTGTTCCTGGGACGGCGCCCAAACCGGCTCGTAGCGCTCGCCCGCCGGCGCCTCGATGCCCTGCTCGGCAATGTACGCGTCGATGGAGGCATTGATGCGGTTGTAGACGGCGTCGGCCTTGTCGAGGCTGTCGGCCAGGCTCGTCGAAAACTGCAGCACATCGCCCACCAGCCCGTCCAGCCGACCAAACAATGCCATCCCTTCCAGTGCGAATTTGCGCAGATCGATGTCCCGGCCGCCATCGCGACCGGTGACGTAATGGTTGGTGTTGTCCCGCACCCCCTCGCGCAAAGGATGGGTATCCACGCCGATCTGGTAATAGCCCATCTCGGCGAGCCAATCGACCACGTCCTTGCCACGGTAGAAGCGTGCGCATCGCGGGGCGTCGCCCACGGCCAGGTACACCTTGCGACCGGCCAGATGAAGGTCCTCGGCGATCTGCGCCCCGGACTGCCCGGAGCCGACCACCAGGACATTGCCCTCGGGCAGCGCCTGCGGATTGCGGTACTGCTCGGAGTGAATTTGCGTGATGCCCGCCGGCAGACGCTCGGCCAGACGCGGAATGATCGGCGTGTGATAGCCACCCGAGGCGCAGATCACCTGATCGGCGGTGAAGTCCCCATGGGACGTCTGCACGTCGAAGCCTCCCGCTGGCCGAGGGGTCACGCGCTTGACCGCGACCCCTTCGCGAACCGGCGCATTGACCGCCCTGACGAAGCCTGCGAGGTAATCATTGATCTGGTCTTTCTTCATGAAGCCGTGAGGGTCCTGCCCACCGTGCTCTTCGCTGTACCGGTAGCCGGGCAGCGCGCATTGCCAGTTCGGAGTGACCAGGCTGAACGCATCCCAGCGCTGGTCGCGCCAGGTGTGGGTGACGCTGTGTTTTTCCAGCACCAGATGGTCGACGTTCTGCTGCTGCAGGTAATAGCTGGCCGACAGGCCGGCCTGCCCGCCGCCAACGATAATCACGCTGTGGTGCGGCGTTTTGAGGGGGGTGATCGAGCTGGGCATGGTCATGGCTCCAAAGAATATGTGGTTGAAATGAAGGACAGAGGAACTGGGTTTAATCAAAAAGAACTCCACCCGGCCCCAGTCACTCGGCCACCGCCTTCTGTCCTCATGCTGAGCACCTCCACCGCCCCGTCCTCCTGCACCTGTGCCTGGCCTTTAAGCATGCCGAGGGTGTCCATCGCCGAGCTGCAGTAAAAGCCTTTGACTTGTTTCACCCGCTCCGACGCGTTGTTCAACCCACCTTCCACACGCTGGAGAAAATCGGCCAACGGGTAGCTGGCGCCTTCTTGCAGATGGTCGTAGATCACGGTCGAGGGCGAATAGCACGCGGCCTCTTTGCCATTGGGCCAGCGAATCCTGAAGTTGACGGCGGGCATGTCAGTGCTCCTTGTGTACGAACAACGGTGAAAGATCGAGGTGGGCGTAGCTGAAGCCGGTGAACGGCTGCTCGTGGAGGTTCCAGAAGACACGGCGCTGCAGGCCGTACTGGACACTCAATTCGGCAGTGTCGGTGACCTGACCGATGCGTTCGCAGCGCAGGCCCTTGAAGGCGAACGCGGCCTGAACGTTGGGCCAATCGGCCTCGTTCAGGGTCATGAGAAAGCCGTAACTGGGGAACACCTGAAGCCAGCGCAACAGGTCGCCGTCGGCTGGGCAAGGCAGGCGCAGAAGGTCGATGTCGGCCCCGCAGCCGGTGGTTTCAAGCAGCATCAGCAGACTGCCCAGTACCCCCGCGTTACTGATGTCCTTGGCCGCCTGCAGCCATTGCGCCTCTGCCAGCCGCGGCAGCACTTCGAGCTTGCTGCGCAGGCGTTCTGCGGGTACGCCTTCGAAGGCTTTCCAGTACGTGCTGTCGGCGTGCCAGACGCCTTCGAGGTCGACGGCCATGGCGATGACCTGCCCCGGCTTGACGTGCAAGGTCGACAGCAATCGGCTGGCGGTCCCGGTGATCGCCACCGCCAATGCGGCCGGGTGACTGGCCGCCAGGCTGGTGTGTCCGCCCGCGAGGATCAGCCCATAGGCGTCGCACGCCGCGCGAATACCGGCAAGGATGGCGTTCGACTGCGCCTGATCGTGGTGCCAGTAAGCGTTGACCACCGCCGTGGGCCGACCGCCCATGGCAGTGATGTCGCTGACGTTGGCCATCACCGCCGACCAGCCTGCGAACCAGGGCGCGGCGCTGACGAAACCGGGCAACATGCCTTCGATGGCCAGCAGTTGAAACTGGTCGCCGCAGGCAATCGCCGCGGTGTCGTCGCCGGGCAACGCGTACAGCGCTTCACGGCTCAAAGGTTGGTCAACCGCGGCCATCGCCTGCGCAGGCTGCTGGATCGCCTGTTTGGACGCCATCGCCGGCGTGTGGCGGAGGGTGTCGAGCAGTGCGCCGAGGTCGATGAGCTCAGCCATGACGCGCCCCCTTCAATGGCTGCAGCGAGACCTGACGCGGCATCAACGGGTAACTCGCCAGGTCCGCCTGCATCAGGCAGTGAGGCTGGCCGAGCACGTCCAGTCGGTCGAGAGTCCGCCAGTGCAAACCATGGAAGTACGACTCATTGGGCGCTTGAACGGTGGCACGAAAGGTTTCGCAGCCCAGTTCCTTGGCCCGCGACACCGCCTCGTTGACCAACGCCTTGCCGATCATGCTGTGCCGTCGGTAAGCCTGGGCGACACACAGTCGACCGCCAAACCAGAGGCTCGGCACCGCCTCCTCCGAGGACGGATAAATGCGCACGGCACCGACCACTTGATCGGCCATTCCACAGTTGCCGGCCAAGGCGACGATGGCAATCGCCTGGAAGTCGTGGCTGTCCTTGTCGTGCACCAGCAATTGCTGCTCATCGGAAAACACCGCACGGCGCAGTGCGAAGTAGGCCTGCTTCTCCCAGTTTTCCGTGGCGGGCTTGACCACCAGTTCGCCGGCACGAAAGGGTTCGAACGTGCTGTCGACGAGGGCAAAGGCCAGATTGTTCATGATCCGTCTCCCGTGGAATGAATACCGCCTGCAGAAGCGCGCTCCTACAAAAAGCGATGGGTCGCGCCTTTATTCATGATGTTTCAACGCCGAACACGCCCCGCACTTCGCACAGCCTGCGTTGATGTTGTCCGAGTGCAATCCGTGGCGGCGCAGGCTGGCCCCGATCTGCGGGTAGAGACGGGCCATCATGGCGCTGTCGGGTTTGGGGTGATGGGCCAGCGGCGTGCCGTCGATGGGCACGAAAGGCACCACGAAGGGGTAGACGCCCAGGGCACTCAGGCGCTCGCTCATGTCGGTGATCGCCTCTTCGCTGTCACCCAGGCCCGCCAGGATGTAGGTGCTGACCTGGCCGCGCCCGAACACCTTGACCGCCGCCTCGAACGCCTCGAAATACCGGCTCAGCGGCACCTCGGCCTTGCCAGGCATGATCCGCTGGCGCACCTCGTCGGTGACGGCTTCCAAGTGCATGCCCAGCGATACCACGCCACTGTCGGCCAGCCGCTGGAACCAGCGGTCGTCATCCGGTGGCTCGCATTGGGCCTGGATCGGCAGGTCCACCGCAGCCGTCACGGCGGCAGCCGACTCGCAGAGAATCGCAGCACCGCGATCCGGGGTCTGGGGGGTGCCGGTGGTCATGACCATGTGCTTCACCCCGTCCAACTCGACGGCCGCCTTGGCCACTTCGGCCAGTTGCTGCGGGCGCTTGCGGGCAATGGTCTTGCCCGCCGCCAGCGACTGGCCGATGGCGCAGAACTGGCAGGACGTGCTGCGATCATTGAACCGAATGCAGTGCTGCAATACCGTGGTGGCCAGCACATCGGCGCTGTGCAAGGTGGCGATTTTCCAGTAGGGAATGCCGTCAGCGGTGCTGCGGCTGTAGAAGTTGGGCACCCCCGGCATCTTCACCTGGCCGACTTGCACGCCCTCGCGGAAGATCAGCGCCAGACTGCCATCGGCGCTGGGTTGCGCCTGGTAGGGAGAATTCTGCGAGGCTTGATTGAGGATGGGCACCATCATGGTCCGTCCCTCCACCGTCAGCGCCTTATGGTCCGATGGCCCGGCACCGCCCTTGCGCGACAGGCCGTTCTGGGCGGCCGGCCAGCGGACGCCATGGCATTGCAGCTCGGCGAGCAATTCACTGGTCTGCATGATCGAGCTCCTCGCGGGCAGGCATCATGGGGTGCGCATGGCGCTCGTGCAGCTTGGCGGTGGGGGTGCGGTCGATCAGCAGGCTGAGCAATTCGGGACGGCTGTAATGCCCCACTGAATCCATCATGCGCTTGCGTTTGTCGATGAGTTTCAAATCGAGATCGGCGATCACCCAGCCCTCCCCCTTGCGCAACGGCTCGCCCAGCAGCCTGCCTTCCGGCGAGACGATCGCAGTGAAACAGCCGCCGGATATCGGACCCAACGCGCAGCCGGTGTCCTGCATGATCTGGCCCTGCTGATCGGCATCGAGCCAGGCGGTGGCGTTGACCACGAAGCAGCCGGATTCCAGCGCGTGATGGCGAATGGTGACCTCGATCTGTTCGGCGAAGATCTCCCCAACCAGGGAGCCGGGGAACATCGCGACGTGGATTTGCTCGCCATCGGCCATCAGCGCGTAGCGCGCCAGCGGGTTGTAATGCTCCCAGCAGGCCAGCGATCCGATGCGTCCGACGGCGCTGTCCACGGCACGCAGGCCAGCGCCGTCGCCCTGCCCCCAGACCATGCGTTCGTGATAGGTAGGGGTGATCTTTCGCCGGTGTTGAATCAAGCTGCCGTCCGCGTCGAACAACAGCTGGGCGTTGTAGATCGTGCCGCCTTCGCGCTCGTTCACGCCCACTGAGGCGACAATGCCCGCCTCTCGGCACGCCTCGCCAATCTGGCGGGTGACATCGGAAGGCACGGTGACGGATTGCTCCAGCAGCTGCAGGTGCTCCTTGCCCATGGCGAACGGCGGCTGGACGAAGGAAAAATAGGGGTAATACGGCACCACGGTTTCGGGAAAGACCGCGAATTGCACCCCCTCGCGGCCCAATTCGAGCAGGGTACGGCACAGTTTGGCGACGGTGGCTTCGCGGGAGTACAGCACAGGGCTGAACTGAACGGCGGCGGCGCGGATGGTGGTCATGTCAGGTATTTCCTGCGGCTCTCGGATTTGTGTTGATCGTTCCCACGGTCCCCGTGGGAACGCCGCTCCAGGCGCTCTGCGCCGGCACAACGGACGCGGAGCGTCCCGGGATGCGTTCCCACGCGGAGCGTGGGAACGATCATCAGCGCATTACGCCGTCCAGGTATCGATGATCATCGCGCCTTCGCGACGCATCAGCAGGCGCAGGTCCATCACGTCCAGCGGGTTGATTGGGCGGATGCCTTCGATCAGCGCCTTCTCGGTCTGGCCATACAGCGCCTGGAGGGCAAAACGGCAGGCGTAGACCTCGCCCCCTTCAGCCATGAACGCCTTGATCTGATTGTTCACGGCCAGGTGGCCCGGAAAGGCTTCGGCGCCGAGGGTCGGGAAGCCGCGCTGGACACCCAGTTGCACGCCCGGTCCGTAGAGCAGCACTTTGGTTTCGAAACCTTTGCGCAGCAGGCGCTTGGCCTGGAGCATGTTGACCAGCCCGATCGACCCTTCGAAGGCGATGGTGTGGAAGGTCAGCAAGGCTTTTTCGCCCGGTTCGGCTTTGACGTCCTCGAACACCTTCTCTTCGTAATTGACCAGAAAGTCGCCGTCTTGATAGTGGTTGATGTCTACGCTTGGCATGTCGTCGCTCCGTTCTCAGGGTGTGTCGGTGGTCTGTTTCGATCACCGGGTGACACCCTGACCACAGCGAACGCCGTGCCAGAAAAATCCGCAGCCCGAGCGACCGCCCTAACATGTTGATTTCGCGGGAAATCGCGATCTGATCCGGTTAATTGGGCGCTGTCTGATGCTTTTCGCTGGCTACGCAATCCCGTAGAACTACGATTATTCGTACCGTCCAACCACGAGATTTCGTAGTCATGAACGAACCGGATTCGCTGATTGGCTGGGCCGACCTGGCCTATTCCTCGCGGCACATGGTGTTCGAGCATTGCGCCGAGGCCATCGCCCTGCTCGACCCTTTCGCTGACCACTTCGGCGACCTGAACATTGCCGCCTGCAAGCTGCTGGGTCATCCGCGCCAGGCGTTGCTGGAAATGCCGGTCAGCAAACTGTTCGGGCACCAATTGGCGGACCTGATCGTGTTTACCCAGGCGGTGATGGACAAGGGTCGCGGCTGGACGGATGACTTGAGCTGCAACATCAAGACCGGCGAACGCATCGAGCTGGAAATTTCCGCGACCACGCTGCAGGTCAAGGGCAAGCCACAGCTGATTCTGGTGATGCGCGAAGCGAGCCAGCAGCGCTACCAACAGGACCAGGCCCACACGGAGCGCACGATGCGTGGCGGGCTGATCGAATGGCGCAACATCCTCAACCTGTTTCAGGAGTCCGAACGCGACAACCAGTTGCTGCTCAGTTCCGTGGGCGACGGTATTTACGCCATCGACAGCCAGGGACTGGCGACCTTCGTCAATCCGGCTGGCGCGCGCATGCTCGGCTGGGAAGTCAAAGACATGATCGGCAAGAACATCCACCGTATTCACCACCACAGCCACGAGGACGGCAGCCACTATCCGGTGGAAGACTGCCCCATCTACAAGGCCGTACACGATGGCGTGGTGCATGAGGGCCGGCAGGAAGTGTTCTGGCGGCGGGACGGCAGTTTCTTTCCGGTCGAGTTCACCAGCACGCCGGTGATCTCCGACGGTCGCATTGCCGGGGCGGTGGTGGTGTTCCGCGACATCACCGAGCGCCGCACCACCGAGGCCCGGCTGCAAACCGCGCTGGAAGAGCTCAAGGTCCTCAAACAGCGGCTGGAGGACCAGAACGCCTACCTGCAAGAAGAAATCCACATCGAGCACAACTTTCGCGAGATCGTGGGCCAGAGCGCACCGATCCTGAAGATCATCAAACAGATCGACGTGGTCGCCCCCACCGACGCCAGCGTGCTGATCAACGGAGAGTCGGGCACGGGTAAAGAACTGATCGCCCGCGCCATTCACCAGGCCAGCCGGCGCAGCGCGCATCCGCTGATCCGGGTCAACTGTGCTGCGATTCCCACCGAGCTGTTCGAGAGCGAATTTTTCGGCCACATCCGGGGCGCCTTCACCGGTGCGGTCAGGGACCGTGTCGGGCGCTTCGAGCTGGCCGATGGCGGCACGCTGTTCCTTGACGAGATCGGCGAAATACCGCTGGAGTTGCAGAGCAAGCTGCTCAGGGTGTTGCAGGAGGGCCAGTTCGAACGGGTCGGCGAGGAACGCACGCGCAAGGTGGACGTGCGGATCATCGCCGCCACCAACCGAGATCTTCGGCAGGAAGTGGGGGCCAGGCATTTCCGCGAAGACCTGTATTTCCGCCTCAACGTGTTCCCGATTCAGTCGCCAGCCCTGCGCGACCGCCCGATGGACATCGCCCCGCTGGCCGCGCATTTTCTCAAGCAAGTGAGCAAACGCCTGAACATGCCAGGCAGGCGACTGCGCAACAGCGATATCGAACGGCTGCAGAACTACTCCTGGCCGGGCAATATCCGCGAGTTGCAGAACGTGATCGAACGGGGGTTGATCACCTCGACCGGTGCGGACCTGAACCTGGATTTGCCGGACGAACCCAAGGCCGTCAGCCCGTCAGCGAGTGCCCCCCTGCCCTCGGGCGGCTTTTTGACGGAATCGCAAATGCACGAGTTGGAACGCAGCAACCTGCAGGCTGCCTTGCAGGCAGCCAACGGCAAACTGTTCGGCAAAGGGGGCGCGGCGGAGTTGTTGGGGGTCAAGCCGACGACACTGGCCTCGCGCCTGAAGCGCCTGGGGATGGAATGGCGTTGAACGCATCGTTGAATCGCTCAGCAAGGATGCGCCCGCCTAAACGAGCTCTCTTGGACCACAGCGTTAAGTACCGAGCTCCGCCATCAGCCCGGCGGGATGGTGGCCAGCAGGCCGATGGAGATCGTCAGCGCCAGAAAGCCCAGAAGAAACAGCGTCATCTTGCCCATGAAAATCACCTCTCGATGTGCGCGATACAGACGCGTTCATGGCGCCCGTTCGCGTGGGTCGGTCCCATTATCGTGACCGGGGATGACTGTAATTGTGGGGGCTGGATCTGTTTCAATACAGCGCCAGATATTCGATAAAAATACAGATCAGATGAGCCCGACCAAGGCTTCCATTAAAACAAGGCTGACTCGATCGCCAGCCCCGATGACCGCTCAAAGTGAGGGACGCTGCACGTTCACCCAAGCCTGGACACTGGGCCTGAGCCACTGACGACGGGCGTATTGCCTCAAAGGCTCAGGCATCTCGTCGCCGTTGAGCAGCAACCGGTTCAGCATCACTGCCAACTCCACATCAGCGATCGACCAGTCGCCGAACAGATGCTGACGCCCGTCTGCCAACAAGGCCTGCGCGGCATGGATCAGCTTGGCCTTGGCCGCCTGACCCTCGGGGGACAATGGCCCGGCTGCCTGTGCGTAGAAAATCACCAGCGTCGAGCGTTCTTCTCGAATGGGCATCAGGTCTGAGCGCAACCAGGCCTGGATTTGCCGTGCCCGGGCCTTGTCTTCAAGCCCCCGAGGCAGGACCGGCACACTTGGAAAACGCTCGTCGAGGTACTCAATGATCGCCGACGACTCCGAGAGCGCGAATCCACCGTGCACCAGCGTAGGCACACGCTGGGTGAGCGACAGTTCGGCATAGTCCGGGGCCGATTGCTCTTGGGTGCCGAGGTTGACCTTGATCAGTTCGAAGTCAATTGCCTTTTCTGTCAGCGTCACGAACACCGACATCGCATAGGGGCTGGTGAATCGGGCATCGACGTACAGGCGCAGCGGGGCTTCGTTCACGGCATGGACTCCATATCAAGGGAAACGCCACGCTACGAGAATGCACGGCACAAGGGAAATTCGGCTTTTTCATGGGGGCATTCCCGACGGGAATGCGGCGCGCTCATGCCAGTATTGCTTGTAGCCTGGGTCGGGCAAAGTCCAGAAAACAGCGCATCTTCAACGGCATTTGGCCTCGCGAGGCATGCAACAGGTGAATGGGCGATGGATCGAGTTCGAAGGGCTCAAGCAACGGTTTCAGTTGGCCGGCCTGGATCGCCTCAAGCACTTGATAACGCATCAGGTTTACCACGCCGACCCCACGAATCGCGGCCTGCACCGCGGCCTCAGCCGTGGACACCGCCAATCGCGGTGAAACCGGAATGTCGACCACACCCCCAGCGTCCGGTGAGCGAAACTGCCAACCCGGCGTCGGCACGGGCATGGCGACCCGGACGATCGGAAACCTGCGCAAATCGTCAGGGACCGTCGGCACGCCATGGGTCGCCAGCAGGTGCGGGCTGGCACACACCATTGAGCGCATCGGGCCGACATAGGTGGCGTACAGCGCGCTGTCAGGCAGTTTGCCGATGCGCACTGCCATATCGACGTGCTCGTCGATCAGGTGCATGTTGTGATCGACCAACAGCAACCGCACGTTGATTTCGGGGTACAGCGCCAGGAAGTCCGTGACCACCGGCAGCACATGCAAACGGCCAAAGAACACAGGCGCAGTGATCACCAGTTCGCCTTTGGGGGTTTGAAACTCTCCCGCGGCTTCCCGTTCCGCGTCGTCCACCTGCTCGAGTATCCGCCGCGCCGCCGCGACATAGGCCACGCCAGCATCGGTCAATGTCAGCTTGCGGGTCCCGCGAATCAGTAAGCGGGTCCCCAATCGAGCCTCCAGCTCGGTGATTTTCCGGCTGAGCGTGGGCAGCGGCACATGCATTACCCGCCCGGCTGCCGAGAGGCTGCCGTTGTCGATGGCTGCTACGAGCATCGCCATTGATTCGAAGCGATCCATTCATCCTTCCATTTTCTGGTAAGTCGGTTCCCAAGATTAAGGGATTCTGCTGATTCCTGGAAAGCTGCAACATGGCCCTCAACGAGTCACCAACGGCTCCATCCATAACGCGGCTTGGGCCGCACAGCCAATTGCAGGAGTACCGCCATGAAACTGAATCGCTTGCTGGCCTCCACCACGCTCACCGTCGCCATGCTGACCGGCGCCAGCGCCCAGGCCGCCCCCCAACCCTCGCCGCAGCCGAAGGTGAGCCATCACTTTGTGGAGGTGCAAGGCGTGAAGATCTTTTATCGCGAGGCTGGCGACCCTGCCAAACCGACGGTGCTGCTGATGCACGGCTTTCCAACGTCGTCCTTCATGTACCGCGAGCTGATTCCCAAACTGGCGGACCGTTACCACGTGGTGGCCCCCGACATGCCAGGGTTCGGCTTTTCGGACAGCCCGGATCGCGCGCACTACGCCTACACCTTCGATAACCTGGCCAAAACCATGGACGGCTTCACCGAAGCACTCTCCCTGAAGCGATACGCCCTCGAAGTGTTCGACTACGGCGCACCGGTCGGCTGGCGCATGGCGGTTGCGCACCCTGAGCGCATCAGCGCCATCATCACCCAGAACGGCAACGCCTACGAAGAGGGCCTGAGCAGCGGCTGGAGCCCGATTCAACGCTACTGGAACGATCCGAGCCAGGCCAATCGCGATGCGCTGCGCGACTTCCTCAGCGCGCCCTCGATCAAATGGCAATACACCCAAGGCGTCAAAGACCCGGACCGCGTCGCCCCCGAGGCCTACACCCTGGATGCCGCTTTCGTGGCCCGGCCAGGGAACGATGAAATCCAGCTGGACCTGTTCAAGGACTACGCCAACAACGTGAAACGCTACCCCGAGTTCCAGGCGTATTTCCGCAAGCACCAGCCACCGTTGCTGGCGGTGTGGGGCGAGCACGATCCGTTCTTCCTGCCGCCGGGCGCCACCGCGTTCAAGCGTGACATCGCCAAGGCACAGGTCTATTTCTACGACACCGGCCACTTTGCGCTGGAGACCCATGTCGACGAAATCGGCGATCAGATCCATCGTTTCCTGGACGCCAACGTCACGCCATAACAGGTGTCATACGTCTGCTCAGCGCCTACGAAAACGCCTCCGAACGGAGGCGTTTTCATTTGCGTCCCACTCAAAGCGCGATCAGCGCAGATCGAAACGGTCCAGGTTCATCACTTTGGTCCAGGCCGCGACGAAATCCTTCACGAATTTGCCGTGGGCATCATCGCTGCCGTACACCTCAGAAATGGCCCGCAACTGGGCATGTGAGCCGAAGACCAGGTCGACCCGCGTGCCCGTCCATTTCACTTCGCCAGTCGTGCGATCACGTCCCTCGAAGGTATCGTTGCTCGCCGAAACAGGTTTCCATTCCACGCCCATGTCCAGCAAATGCTTGAAGAAGTCGTTGGTCAGCACCCCGGGCCGTGAGGTGAAGACGCCGTGTGTGCTTTGGTCCACATTGGCACCCAGCACTCGCAGGCCACCCAGCAGCACCGTCATCTCGGGCGCTGTGAGGGTCAACAACTGCGCTTTGTCCACCAACAGCTTCTCGGCGGACACGTTGTACTTGCCCTTGAGGTAATTGCGGAACCCATCGGCAATCGGCTCCAGAAACCCGAAGGATTCCACATCGGTCTGCGCTTGCGAGGCGTCCACCCGGCCTGGCGCGAACGGCACGGTCACCTGTTGACCGGCCGCCTGGGCCGCCTGCTCGACCGCCGCGTTGCCGGCGATCACAATCAAATCAGCGAGGGACAGGTGCTTGCCCTGCCCGCCGTTGAACTCGCCCTGAATCCGCTCCAAGGTTTGCAACACGCTCGCCAGTTGCGCAGGCTGATTGACCGGCCAGTCCTTTTGCGGCGCCAGACGCAGCCGCCCGCCGTTGGCCCCACCCCGCTTGTCCGAACCACGGAAGGTCGAGGCCGCTGCCCAGGCCGTGGACACCAGTTGAGAAACGCTGAGTCCCGATGCCAATACCTTTTCTTTCACGGCCGTGACGTCGCTGTCGTCCAACGACTGTCCCTGCGGCGCGGGCAGCGGGTCCTGCCAGAGCAGTTCTTCGGTGGGTGTTTCCGGACCGAGATAACGGGCCAACGGGCCCATGTCGCGGTGAGTGAGCTTGAACCAGGCGCGGGCGAAAGCATCGGCCAGTTGCTCGGGGTTCTCCTTGAAGCGACGGGCAATCTTTTCGTAGGCCGGATCGAAACGCAGCGCCAGGTCCGACGTCAGCATGCGCGGCTCTTGCCGCTTGTTCGGATCATGGGCGTGGGGCACGGTGTTGGCCCCACGGCCATCCTTGGGCCGCCACTGATGAGCGCCTGCCGGGCTTTTGGTCAGCTCCCAGTCGAAATCGAAGAGGTTCTCCAGGTACTGGTTGCTCCATTTTGTCGGGGTTGACGTCCACGTGACTTCCAGGCCGCTGGTGATCGTGTCGCCCCCTTTTCCGGTGCCGAACTTATTGCGCCAGCCAAAGCCCTGCTCCTCCAGCCCCGCCGCCTCCGGCTCCGGCCCGACGTTGTCCGCCGGGCCCGCGCCGTGGGTTTTACCGAACGCATGCCCGCCGGCGATCAGAGCAACGGTTTCCTCGTCGTTCATCGCCATGCGGCCAAAGGTTTCGCGAATGTCGATGGCCGACCTGACCGGATCCGGGTGGCCATCAGGGCCTTCCGGGTTGACGTAAATCAAGCCCATCTGCACCGCAGCGAGCGGCTTTTCCAGATTCCGATCACCCGCAGTGCGGCTCTGCTCCTCGCCATGTTTAGCAGGCTCAGCAACCAGATCGCCCTGCCCCGGCTGCTCCATGTCCTTGTGGGCGCCGTAGCGCTCCTCGCCGCCAAGCCACGTGGTTTCCGAGCCCCAATAAACGTCCTGATCCGGTTCCCAGACGTCCGCGCGTCCCCCGGAAAACCCGAACGTCTTGAAGCCCATGGACTCGAGCGCAACGTTCCCGGTGAGCACGATCAGGTCCGCCCAGGAAATCTTGTTGCCGTACTTTTGCTTCACCGGCCAGATCAACCGCCGCGCCTTGTCCAGGCTGACGTTGTCCGGCCAACTGTTGAGCGGGGCAAACCGCTGCTGTCCCGAACCCGCCCCGCCGCGCCCGTCCCCGGTGCGATAGGTCCCGGCACTGTGCCAGGCCATGCGGATGAACAGCGGCCCGTAGTGACCGAAATCGGCAGGCCACCATGGCTGGGAGTCCGTCATGAGCGCCTGCAAATCGCGCTTGACCGCCGCAAAATCCAGGCTCTTGTACGCCTGCGCGTAATCAAAGCCCTCGCCCATCGGATCGGACAGCGAGGAATGCTGGTGAAGAATGTTCAGGTTCAACTGGTTCGGCCACCAGTCGCGGTTCGTGGTCCCACCGCCAGCAGCGTGGTTGAACGGGCACTTCGATTCATTAGCCATGATGATCTACCTTTGATCGGATCCACCCTCCCGTCGCCCCTGCAAAGCAGGCCGGGAACAGACGACTGAGCTCAGTCGCACAGGGTGCTTGTTGTTATCGCCTTATCAGGGTCAAGCGCAGCGGCTTGCGCCGACGCTAACTAGCGTAGTACTGATCGCCGAGAGGTCTAATAGGCGGAGTGTTGGGGGGTGATAGAGAGGGGCTTTCAGGGGATTTGGCTGCTGGGGGTTGTGGAGGGTGACAAATCCTTGACCAGCGCCTCATCGACAATCTGCGAAACCCCGTTCAATGCCGTACGCAGCAGCTCAGGCTCGGTGCGATAACGAAGAGGCGTATAACCGTAGGTATTCGCGCCGTTGAATGGCGTGATGTATTCCGTACGCTGCCAGACCAGTTCATCGCCGCGCTTTAGGACGCCGGTGACATTGATGGTGGGATAGACCAAGATGCTAAACCCTTGAGTCAGCGCAAAGCCCCAATTATTTACTGTCAGTTGGAGCACAGCGTCCGCGGTCTCTTGTTCACCCGCCACCTTGAAGCGCCCTGTCGCGACCAGTCGTTCTTCAAATCCTTTTCTGACCATATCCCCCCAAATTGATATTGGCGGCGTTCATGTTGTAGACAATGGCTTGCACCGTCGACATCGAAGCAAGATCCCCCGCCTTCATCCCCGCTGCAAACCCGGCACCCGAAAGTGCCGCCGTGCCAAGATGAGAAGCCTTGACCGCCGCCCCCGCCGCAACCCCCACACCCGCACCCAGCGCCGCGCCCCATGCCTGCTCTTGACCCATGTAGGTGATGTTGTCGGTTGACCAGACCACGGGGAGGACTTTGATGGTGTGGATTTGGGATTGGTATTCGGGTTTGAATTTTTGGTTGGTGCAGGCGGTAATGGCGATTAGCAATAGTGTATAAAAACCGATTTTCCTTAATGCTTGCATGTCGTTACCACCTATAACTACCTGATATTGGTTATTACTTGCGATCAATAAAAACGAAGATTCACCCAGAACTGAAAATTATGTTAATTACCCCATCTCAAACCTATCCCGCCCACTTAAACACAAGAACCAAGAAGAAAAAAATTCATCAATAATCGGCTTAAATAATAAGCAACAATAGATACCAAGAGAATTTTACCATTAGTATCAATATCAAAAATCGATTTCCACCCCTGCAACTTTGTTCAACCCAAAATTATTAGTGAATGAAATTCTCCCTAGTTCCAAAGCATCACAACATTGACCACCCTCACCAACATCTGGATTTTCACCATTTGAAATAAAGTGAAAAATTAAAAACACAGAATAGGAACCACCCCAAGCTTAGTGCTTAAGACGTACGATTCCATACCGTTGGCATCAGGGACTATTTTTAAACTGTTACCATTTTCAAAAAGCATAAAAAGAGAACAGTCAGACCCAAACCAGTTCGCAATACTTTATTATTTAACAATGGAAAAACATTTACTGCAGTACTGAGCACCTCTCCATCACCAATAGTGACATCACCCGCCACAATGCATATATATTTACACCGCACTAAAATTGTCGAGCCATTGTCAAATAGCAAAATCTGCGACCCAATACCGACAATCAACCCCGTCATTATTGAGCCTGTGATCTCATGCAAATCATTACCATTTATCATGTACTTTACCTTTTTGGCGGAATAGTGTCTGGGGGATAGGGTACATGTGTTTCCCCTTTCGTGCCCGTTCCTCCAGTTGCTGGATTAATCGGCTGGCCATTCTTAATCGAAATCCAGTAACCATTTTCTGGCCCTGGGATAAGAGCCCAGCCGACAGGCATCGATCTTATTTAGGTACTGCCCTTCGCACCTGGATCTGTACCCGTCAGATAAAATATGACACTTCTTTCTACTCGCCCCGGTTTACTAATACATTCTGCCGGAATAACAGCCCTTGCGGCGGATTGGTAAAGACTTCTAAAACAGACGGCACCTTGGGTCCACCACTTACTTTAGGGCTGGCTAGGTAATCGATAGCTTTCTGAATTCGACCGGGGGCTGCTGCACCCTCTCATTGCGATCAGACCTACCCTCGACCAGAGCATCCCCCACGTTGTTGTAGATAACCGCAGAGAACGTATCGGCAATCACATTGATGGCAACTTGGCCGAGATTGCTCCATAAGCTGCTGCCTTGTACAAATATCTACCCTAGGGACACCGACTGTGTTGCCATCTGGCAAGTTACATTGTCCTGTCATTGCAGCCAAGTCATCCGCGGCGGCAAGATAAAAAACTTCGCTTCATCTTTGGTATCGCTAACCAAGTGAGAATGATGAGAAGCAAAACGACATTTTTTTATCTTCAAGCTCACTCAACTGATAACGCATCCTATCCAATCCAGAATCCAGCTTATTAACATTCATGTGCATCAGCTGGGTTAATCCACCGCCAAAATCATGAGACGCAAATTGGCTAATATCAATGAATCTGATACGTATAACATCAGCCCCTACCTTTTCAGAGGCCGAAATAGATAGAGACAAATCATAACTCATATTATCCACATTCAACTGGATGCTAATTGCATGCAAGCAGTTGTGAGCGACAAGCAATTCATTTAATTCTGGAAGACTAATCATTATTGATCCTCGTCTCTTTCCCATTGGAGCCATAGCCCGGACCATATTCATAAATATGGATGTGGGGGTCGGAATGATATTCCGCAGGCTTTTCTTAATTACCATATCCGTGATTAGTGTAATCCGTCCTTTTAACCTGCCGACCATACTGGTCGTACTCAATTACAGAGTTTTCTAATTTTCCAGTCGCTGGGTTGTACCTCTCCTGCGTCACGATCCCCGTTCCAGGGGTCGTTTGATGCGGTCTCTTCCCCGCAAGCACCTCGTCTGGAAACGTTCCTTCCGTTGCCGCTGCTTTCGTCCCGTCCGTCGCAGCCGCATCTACCCCTTTTGCCCCAATAGTAGCACCGTCTACCGCCTCACCCGTTGCTTTTGCAAACCACGAACCGGCCTTCCCAACTATAGCGGCTAATCCGAGGCCAGAAAGCTCTCCGGCCATGAACTCGCTCCACGCCTTGACGAACTCAGTCGCTGGCTGAACGCCTTCAAATCCCTGGCCTTGCGAGAGTGCCCGTGCGGCCTGATCCATTTCATTAGATGACGCTCCCCGATTTTGCATGTACTCCATAAGGGAAGTTGCCGCTTGGCCATATTCGCTCAGCCCTGGAGGCAGGTGATCGCCAAAGTTGTACTGGGTACCGTTCTGCGCGACCCATACACCGGTTTTAAGGCTGTCACCGCTAGCATTGCTCTGTGTGGACGCGGCAAGTAAGCCAACCAATTGCGAGCTCATGCTCAATAAATTCGGATCACCCTCAACCAGTTTATTAAGGTCGGCCACCACAGCTTCATTAGCCCCAGCCGCCAGCGCCCCAGTCCTAAAATCGCCACCGCTGATTTGGGCCAATAAGCCACCGACAACGGCGTGAACCATGATCTTTTGCAGACTGCCGTCAGCAGATGGAATGTAATCCCCACCGCATGGAAGCTCGCCGCCGCCAGGGTGTTAAATAAAGTGCTCTGCAGGGCAGAGCCCAGATCACCACCTTGACCCATGATCTTGCTCAGCGCTATCGACGTGCTATTTTGCAAACCTTGGTTGGTGGCGAACTGAGCAATACCTTTCCAAGTACTGAAATTAGTGGTGATTTTTCCTGTTACAGGGTCGGTAGTGGTGCCAGTCCATTCATCGAAATAACCAGCGGTCATACCCGCCGTGACGCCCGAAATGGCGTACCCCTTGAGGGCATCCTTAGAGGTCACGTCTTGGATGACGGCAACGAGATTACCCTTGTTGTTGATCACGCTGACAGCCGCATTACTCGCCATTGGCGTCAGTGCGGCAGTTGCAATTACATTTCCAAGTCCCGCAGCGGTACCTGCAGTGGCGGCTGCTGTGGCCGTACCCGCTGTCCCGACTGTTGCCGCGGCCATTGCGCTTCCGGAGCCTGCGGTTGCACCTGCTGCCGAGGCAATTGCAGCGCTAGCCGCACCGGCGGTGAGATACGTGACCAAGATGGCGATAGCCAGTTGCGCCCCAACCCCAAGCCCGAGTTGCTGTACTTATAGGCGTCGTGGGTTTCTTTAATCAGCTTCCAGTCAACATCCCCACGTTTCTCCGCATCCTTGAGCCAAGCAAGGTTCGGATCAGCCTTGACCATCGCATCAATCGCTTCGCTGACGGTCTGCTGATTCACCTGCTTCACATCAATGTGCAGGCCGTCCACCGCCTTGATCGCCGAGTTGCCTTTGGCGATCAACTCGCTCTGACGCAGGGTTTCGTCCGTGCTGCCTTTACCCGACATCGAGTTCCAAGCCAGGCTGCTGTTGCTCTTCGCGTGACTCTCCTGATGCAGATCCTTCACGCCCTCGAAATCAATGGCCCCGCCACTGTTCAACGTCAGGTCTTTACCGCTGTCGAGTTTGGCCACCTGATAGTGCTGGTCGCCTCCGCTGACCAGCATCATGTTGCCGCCGGAGGTGATCTGGCTGCCGATGTTGGTGACTTGGGTCACCTCATCGCGTTGGGTTTTCTTCTTGCCGAAGGAGCCTTTTTTCTCTTTGTCGTAGAGCGAGTAGTCGCTGTCCTCTGCTGCCAGGATGTCGAGCTTGTCGCCTGCGACCAGGTAGGCTTAGTCGCCTGCGGTGATATCAGATGTGACTTGGCTGACGTGGCATTCTTGGATCGCGTAAACGAAGGACCTAGGCGAGCGGATTGCCCGCCTGCGCAAAGAGCACCGCATCACCCAAACAGAAGTTGCCGAGCGGCTGGGCGTGACCCATCAGGCCATCCAAGCCCAAGAATCCGGCAAGCGGCGTATTCAGATAGCGGCGTTGCCAGAGTTGGCCCGACTCCTTTCGACCACACTCGAAAATCTGTTTGGTCAGCAGCAGGAAACCACTGTGCGTAAGCGTGGCCCTGCTCCGAAATGGCGGCAGCAACTGGAAGCCATCGACCAGCCACCGAAGAGGCAACAGAAATTTGTGGCCAGATGCTCGATGCCCTGATCGCTCAGGTTACGACCAAGGCGAGCAGCGAAGGAAGGAAAATTTTGCAGTAATTAAAAAAACTGCGACTATATCCTGAAAAATCGATAAAAAACGTGTAGGACAATCATGAATAACAAGCAACTGAACGAAACAAGCAAGTTTCTAAGCTATATCTTGCGCCATGAGCCTCACACTATCGGATTGCAACTCGACACAGAAGGATGGGCAGACATAAACTCTTTGATTACCGGCGCAGCGAAAGAAGGCCGCGTACTTGACCAGGCAATAATTCAGACAGTAGTAGATAGCAGTGACAAGAAACGCTTTACCCTCTCCGACGATGGCCAGCGTATTCGAGCCGCACAGGGACATTCAGCAGCAGACGTAAACCTCCAACACGTGGAGAAAGAACCACCAGAATTCCTCTACCATGGCACTGCAACACGCTTTCTTGAATCTATTCTTCAGCAAGGATTGATTGCAGGCTTACGCCACCACGTGCATCTATTGCAGGAGATTCAGACGGCTATCGCGGTCGGACAGCGCTACGGTAAACCAGTGGTTCTGAAGATTGAATCCCTGCGGATGTACCAACAGGGATTTAAATTTTTTCAGGCTGAAAATAGTGTTTGGTTAACTGAAGCGGTTCCCGTTAATTTTATTTCAAAAAATCAACTGCCCGACAGCTCATCGGATAAAAATACGTCTACAGCCAACACATGAAAAGCAAGATTCTCTGACAAAAACTGAATGCTGAAATGCCTGAACTTCGGCGGTTCGTGACTCGACACGGAACGCCATGCTTTCAAGTTATTCCTTACTAATTCGGAGTCTGTAAACTCGGTCAACTTACCAAGCCGAAACTCACTTGGATCACCATAAAACTCAAAAATAGCACCTCCAGGGAATGGCTCCCGAATAAAGCACCGCACAGACTTGAACGCAACCTCCCGCCTTAAAGTCAGTACAATCTCTTCGCTATCAACTATAACTTCCTTCTCATACTCAATACCAAGTATTACATCCGAGCCAACGGAGTGGAATGATACTCTTGACTCACCATATCCTGGCAGCCACTCATATGGATCAAGTATTAATTTTGGCTGACCTATTTTCATGGACGCACTGACCTTAATTGCTCTGCGCCTGTCGGCGGCAATTTGTTATTTTTTAACTGATCTGCTGCCAAATCATTGAACGTCTTACCTGGATAAGCCTCAACACCTGTCTGATTTCGCCCGAACCACTCAATTCGAGGGATACCTGCCTGCTCAAGCGCGGTAGAAGTTCGCGTATTCAAAATAAGGCGAGTACCATTCATATCTACATAATCAACGGGAAGCTGATTCGGCTTAATTGTCCCAACCCTCAAAGCGCCGGCCAAGTCATCAACTGTCTTGATCGGTGTGCCGGCCAGCTCTGAGTATACCCTTTGCCCATCCTCACTGAAGGATCGATCAGACTTGATTTTATTTTGAGCAAAATTTGCTTCTGTTAACGTCCCTCTCTCTGCATTAGCAAGGGTAACTGCGCCTTCCGCGCCACCCGCCGCTTCAAACCTTGTCGACGCGGAGTAAGCGCCATCGGCTTTCGTCAAAGCCCCTAATTCAGCTAGCGTCTTTATACGATTGGCTGGAAGAAAATTCAACGCAAATTCTACATCGCTTTGCGCCCTGATCTCGGCGCTCGCAAAATAATTCCCTTGCATGTCGTACAACTTCGCCAGCGCTTCCTTGGTCTGACTGGTCTCTACTGCTGCCCCCAAGCTTTCGAACGGATTTTTGGACAGTCCCATGATGCCGTTTGTCACGGCACTAGGGTTCATCAGTGCTGCCCAGGCCGACGCTAGTGAGCCCGTAAATCCAGCATTTGCACCTGCGATGGCTCCGCTAGCCGAATTCGCCACGTTTGATGCGGCGGAAGAGAAATCGGGCGTGACGGCCAGATTGTTCCTGTAGAACGCCGCGTATTCGCCAAGGAGATCACCGGAGTAGATACTTTGAAGATTCAGTAAATTAATGGAGCTATCCGCATACTCAGCCGCGTGATTGCTTCGGTAGTTTGCGAGCAGCACTATCGTGTCCGCCGATGAATAGGTTCGCTCTGGCCCCACCGATGGTATGTCTCCACCAGGAGGAGCATAGGTGCCCGCTAAAGGCGCCAGCGCTATTCCCAGATATTTCAGCGTCAGGTCGCTCGGCACTTCTCCCTGCTGGGTCAGCAGGCCATTCCAATCCCTATCGGTGTAGTACACCAGTGCCTTGGCAAGTTTCTGTTCAGCCTCCGCTGGGCTGATGTTTGCTTCTTGAGCAAATTGGGCAGCTTCTTTTTTGATAAGCGGGATTTCATCCGGGTGCATTTGGCGGTTGTATTGATCCGCCATTAATGAAATCCAAGCCGCCTTATTCACATCGTTGCCGCTCAAACCCGCGGCTGTAAGCCCCACAATTTGAGCCATGCCCTGGCGCAACTCGGGATTGTTGTCAAACATTGCTTTCAAAGCACCAGCCGAGGCTTGACTGGCGCCTGCAGCTATAGCACCGGTCGCAAAGTCCCCGCCCGTTGCTGCTGACACTGCGCCACCCATAAGCGCGTGTAAGAAGACTCTACCGGCACCGCCTTCACCCCAAAGAGCCATTCCAGCCGGGTCGTTATTTCCGAGCGCTGTGAGGTACTGTTTCTGGGCGAAGTCACCTACCTGACTGAATCCAACAGCGGCAGCGACAACGCCGGCTTGACTGGCAATATTTCCCAGTAAGTTATCACTAAGGCTTCCGCCTTTAACCGCCGTTTCAATGACTGCCGACGTTACACCTTGGGCGCCTAGATGAAGTGCGAAGCCTCGAACACCTTCAACTGTTGTTAGGTCGAATCCTTTAGTCAGGCTGTTGAATGGCTTAGTTGTACCTCCTAGCTTTGCGTCGATGACACCGGTAGTAAATCCAGCGACCATTCCCGAAATAGCCGCATTTTTTAATGCTTCACTGCTGAATGTTTCTTTTAGCGCAGCCCCTAAATTGCCCTTATTGTTGATTACATTGACAGCGCCTGTACTGGCCATAGAGGTCAATGCCGCGGTCGCCATGGCATTACCCCATCCAGCTGCTGAAAATTGGACCCCGGCAGCCAGGGCTTCAGAAGTGGTGGCTGCCGCCATGGTCGTTCCAGCGCCAGCCTCAACCCCAGCCATTGTTCCGATCGCGCCGCTCGCGGCTCCCGAAGTCAATACTGTAGTGATAATGATGATCGCCAACATCGCGCCTTGGCCCAAGCCCGAGTTGCTGTACTTATAGGCGTCGTGGGTTTCTTTGATCAGCTTCCAGTCAACATCCCCCCGCTTTTCCGCATCCTTGAGCCAGGCAAGGTTCGGATCCGCCTTGACCATCGCATCAATCGCTTCACTGACGGTCTGCTGATTCACCTGCTTCACATCAATGTGCAGGCCGTCCACCGCCTTGATCGCCAAGTTGCCTTTGGCGATCAATTCGCTCTGGCGCAGGGTTTCGTCCGTGCTGCCTTTACCCGACATCGAGTTCCACGCCAGGCTGCTGTTGCTCTTCGCGTGACTCTCCTGATGCAGATCCTTCACGCCCTCGAAATCAATGGCCCCGCCACTGTTCAAGGTCAGGTCTTTACCGCTGTCGAGTTTGGCTACCTGATAGTGCTGGTCGCCTCCGCTGACCAGCATCATGTTGCCGCCGGAGGTGATCTCGCTGCCGATGTGGGTGACTTGGGTCACCTCATCGCGTTTGGTTTTTTTCTTGCCGAAGGAGCCTTTTTTCTTTTTGTCGTAGAGCGAGTAGTCGCTGTCCTCGGCTGCCAGGATGTCGAGCTTGTCGCCTGCGACCAGGTAGGCTTCGTCGCCTGCGGTGATGCGGCTTGAGGTGACGGCAAGGTTCTGCCCGGCGCTCACGGCGAGGCTGCCGCCTGCGGTGATGTCGGTCGAGACCTGGCTGACGTGGTCTTCCTGCACGGTCAGCTTTTTGCTTTTCGACAGCGAGTGTTCTTCGTCCGCCGCCGAGCTGATGTTGACGTTTTCGGTCGCGGCGATGGCGATGTCACGTTTGGCATCGATCTGCGTGGCGATGGCGTTGACGTCGCGTCCCGCCTGGACCGACAGATCACGCCCTGCGCTCACCGTTGAGCCGATCTGCGTGATGTCGCTGCTGGTGTGCTTGCTGTCCAGCACGAGGCTGTTGACCACTTGACTGGAAACGAGGTTGACGTCTCGCCCAGCGTTCAGGGTCATGTCACGCCCGCTTTGCAGCGCACTGCCGATGTTGTTGATGTCGCGACCTGCGGACATGCTCAAATCGTTGGCGGCTTCGATGCGGGCGGCGCTGTCGGCATAGTCCTTGTGCAGTTGGCCGCGGGCGTCGCTGTCGAGGGCGGTGAGGGTGCGCTCGTTGGTGACGTCGCCGCCGATGGCGGTCACGGTTACGTCGCGACCGGCGATGATGCCGCCTGCCTTGTTGGTGATGTCGTTACCCGCCAACAGATCCAGCCGGTTGCCAGCCTGAATCAGCCCGCTGTTGACCAAGTCCTTGCCTGCCATGGCCGACAGGTTGTTGGTGGCTTTGAGGGTGCCGACGTTGTCGAGGTTTTCGCCTGCGATGAGGGTGACGTCGTTACCGGCGATCAGCGCGCCGTTGGGTGCGAGGCGGTTGTCGGCTTGCGCCAGGTACAGCACCGGCACCAGCACTTTTTCGCCATTTACCTCGTGCTCTTCAAGCCAGACGATGTCGTGGGTCAGCGCGGCGACTTGTTCGGAGGTCAGCGACACGCCAACGGACAGGTTGAGCTGTTCCTTGCTGGCGATGGCGTTGTTCATCAGGTACTTGAACTGATCCTCGTTGGAGGTCTGTCCATCGATGAAGGCCTGGCCGGTACGTGCGGTGACGGCCTGTTGTACGAGGCGTTGTTCGTAGAGGCCGTCGCCCAGGCGCTTGGCGCTGGTGTCCGGATCGTAACCCAGGCCCGCCAGCAGGTAGTCCGAGCTCATGAACTGCTTGAGGTCGGTGAGCACGGGGTTGGTTTCGATGAGGTATTTGCCGGTGCTGGGTTTGGCAGCGTAGCTGGGCAAACCCTGGACCCTGGGGATGCTTTGGGTGGTTGCGGCGCTGACGGTCGGCAGCAAGACGGTCGCTTGAACGTTCGCCGTAGCGCGAGGAACGGGGCCGACGCTGGTCGCGCTGACAGGTTCGGAAGTGCGGACCGGCCGGACGACGCCTGCGTTGCCTGCCTCGGTTGAGGTGGAAGTGTTGGCGCCGCTGAAGGTCCAGGTTCCAGACCGAGTCCCGATCGGCGCTGCATCGGTTCCACTTTGGGTACTTAGACGAAACAGACCATTCTGGCCGGTCGGCAGGCTGAAGCCGGGCAAGGTGGTTGGGTTGACCTGCTGTTGGGCGAGGTCGGGAGGCAGTTGAGCGTCGAGGCGAACGACGACGGCCTTGCCGGTGCCCGCCGCCAGGGTGTTGCCGACTTTGTTAGTGCCGCCTGCCGAGGCGTAATTCTGGTGGATTACGCTATTTTGCAGATCCTGGATGGCGCTGATGGCGACGTTGCCGCCTGCTTGAATGACCGCACTGCGCCCGGCGCTGTTGGTGCCGTCCTTGGCCACTTCTACGTCGCTGACCAGGGTCATCGTGCTGAGCCCGGCAGGTAACGCCAGAAGGTTGTTAGGGTCGTATTGTGAGGCTGGCTGAGACCCGAAGCTATAACCAGAACGCGTGAGACTCGAGACATTCGCATTGGTCTGCAAATCTGTGACGTTCGTAACTCGTATAAAACCGCCGTCGTGCCCTGGCTCTCGATTGTTAGTAAAAGTGACTTTGGCCAGGCGCAACTCCCCTGAAGGCGCGACATAGTAGACGTATGGAAAATTAGGGTTATCACGCTGGTTATAAGCGACCACATTCGCCATGAAGCGATTGACGTCCCCGTCTGTAATTTCATGGCCATTGACGTCGCCGCCATAGAAGTACGTCAGGGTGCGCTCGACGGTCCCGCTGACGGCTCCGATGTTTTTAACGTTGTCCGCTTGAATGGAGATGTTGCCGCCAGCACTGAGGGTGCTTTTGCTGTTGAGGAAACTGCTGCCGGTGAAGGAGAAGTTGCTGCCCGCCGTCAGCAAGGCTGAGGCGCTGGTATCGCTGTCTTCACCTGCGTTGAACGTCTCCCTTGCAACGAAGTTGACGGAATAGTGATCGCCACTGCAATCCAGGCATTGCATTGCGATAAACCCTGAAACCAGCGTGCGTCCCACCGCAAAGTTCTGTGCCCCATCCGAACCTTGCGTACGGTTCTCGAATGCGGTGGCGTTGATTGAAAATACGCCGCCGCTCTCCATCGATCCGGACACGTTGGCGACCTGATTGGCGCGTGCAGTGCCGTATCCGCCGATGTTCAGGTTACGCAGGCTGTAAAAATCACCCGTCAGGTTGCTCAGGCTGGCAACGTTCAACTGCATGTCCGCGCCGCTGAAGATCAGCCCTTGCGTGTTGCTGAGCGTCGGCGTCGTCACGGTCAGGGCCTGAGCGGCGCCCAGTGTTCCGTAGTTGGCAATGGCCCCGGCGTTGAACACCATGTCGGCCGCTGACGTCATGCGGCCATAGTTGTTCGCCTGTCCCGAGACATTGATGTCGGTGCGAGCACCGCCGGCGATGCTGGCCGCGCTGCCCAGCGCCAATTGGCCTGCGCCCAGGCCGAGCACTCCAAGGCTGGTCAGCCGGCCGTTGCCAGAGTAGGTACCGCCAAGCGTCAGATTCAGCGTGCCGTCACTGGCGATCAGGCCGTCGTTGTTCCAGTTGCCCCCCGATCCTGTCAGCGCCTTCGAAGCCAACAGCTGCCCACTTGCGGTCTGAGTAAAGTTACTGACGTTGACGTTCAGCGTCCCTGCTTGCAGCACGCTGCTGTTGGTCCAGCTGTCCGCATTGAGCGTCAGCGCACCGCGAGTAACGAAGCTGCCGCCAGCATTCATCACGTTGGCGGTGGAAATACCGAAGTTGCCGCTGCCTACGTGCAGCACACTGCCGCCTGCGTTGAGCAGGTTGCCTACGCCCAGCGACAAGTCGGTGTTGGCGGTTTCCAGGATGCCGTTACGGTTGTCGAACAGGCCGCCGATCTGGAACTGGGTAACGCCGCCAGTGCCCAAGGCGCGGATTTTGCCGGTCTGATTGGCGACGCTGGCCGCCTTGATACTGAGGGTGCTGTAGCTTTCGATGATGCCCAGGCGATTGTTAAGGGCGCCGGCCAGGTCAAGGTCGATTTGCTGACCGGCGATCTGGCCGTCATTGTCGCCGCTGTTATCGAAATGGTTGCCGGTGACGTTGACCTTCTGCTTGGCGTACAGGCCGCCTTTGCGGTTGTCGAAATCGCCGTTACCGGTGTTGATGAACGCGTCGCCGCTCTGCGCAGAAATCCGCCCGCCGTAGTTGTCGATGCCTGCCAACGCCCGAATGTCGAGGCGCTGAGCCTGGGTAATGCCGCCGTTGCGCGTGAGGTCGTAACCGTTTTTCAACACGCCGGTGATGCGGGCGGTGAACGCGTTCTGCAGGCTGGAAAGCACACCGCCCCGGTTGTCGACGCTGTTGGCGGTGAGGTTGAGATCGCCGCCTTGAGCGATGATCTTGCCGGCCTGGCTGTCGATGTCGCCGCTGACAGTCAGGTTCAGTGCGCCCTGGCTTTGCAGGGTGCCTTGGCCGTTGGCGAGGCTCGCGGCCTGCACCGTCAGGCCCGCGTTCTTGCTGTAGATCAGGCCGTTGTTGGCGTTCTGGATTGCGCCGCTGACAGTGAGCAGCAGGCTGTCATTGGCGGCGACGGTGCCGCGATTACGGTTATCCAGCCCACCGGTGAACAGGGTCAGCGCCCGTTGGCTCGCCAGTTGGCCGCCTTGGTTATTGACCTGCGATGCGCGGCTGATCAGCAGGTCGCCCGCACTGGCGAGCTTGCCATTGGTGTTGGTCAGGCTGCCAAGCAGGTCAAGGGAAACACCTGCGTTGCCCGCGATGCTACCGGCGCTGTTGTCCAGGCCGGTGCCCGTGAAACTCAATGCCTGTTGCGCGTTGACCGTGCCTGCGGCGTTACCCAGTTGAGTCGCGTTGATGGTCAAGGCGGCGCCGCTGTCGATAAGGCCGTTCTGGCCGTTGTCCAGCAGGCCGCTGACGGTGTAGGTCTGCCCTGCTCCGCTGGACAGAATCCCACCGCGGTTATCGAGGCTGGCGGCCGTGACGTTGAGTGCCTTCTGGCTGACCAACGCGCCGTTGGCAGTATTGAGCAAGGCGCCGGTCAGCGCGACCCCAAGGTCGCCGCTGCGGCTGGAGAGCGTGCCGCCGTTGCGGTTGTCGAGGCTGCCGCCGCTGACAGTCAGTCCCTGCCAACCGGAAATCAGCCCCGACTGATTGAGCAACGAATCGGCCGTCAGGCTCAGGGTCCGGTTGCTAATCAGCTTGCCGTCGCTGTTGTCCAGCGTGCGGCCTATGAGGCTGTACGTCTGGCTGCTAGAGATTTCACCGTCGGCGTTTTTCAGGTCACGAAGATGATTGATGACCAACGGATTCTGCGTAGCGATCAGGCCGTTGCTGTTGTCGAGATCCGAGCCGTTCAGATCAAGGTTCAGCGCGGCGGTGCCCAGCAGTTTACCGCCGACGTTGTTGATGCCGGTGGCTCGCACGTTGAGGGTTTGCGCGGCGTTGATCAGGCCGTTATTGCCGTTGTTCAGCAGACCGTCGAGGTTGAGGTTTAGATCGCCGTCAGTCACCACGGTGCCCGATTCGGCGTTGTTCAGGCTGGCAGCCTGCAGCGCGATGCCCTCGGCCGCACCAAGGGTCCCGCCCCGGTTATCAAGGGTCGTGCTCACGTTCAGTGAGAGGCGTTGATCCGCGCCGACGTCGCCACCGGCGTTATCCAGGCTTGCCGCCGAGAGGGTGGCATTGCCTGCGGCTGACCATTCGCCATTGCGGTTGGACATGGCCCCATAAACGAGCCCGTCCAGATTGGTCTGGCTGCTGAAGCGGCCACCGTCATTCAGCAATGTGCCCGCGTGCACATCCAAGCCATTGGCCGAGACCTCGCCTCTCAGGTTGCTGAGCTGCCGATTCACGCGCACGACCAGGGACTGATCACTGATCAGCGAGCCATCGTCGTTTTGCAGGTCGCTCGCGGTGAAGGAAAACGCCTTGGCGCTGGAGATTTCTCCAGCCTGGTTGGACACCTGCTTCAGGTTCTTGAGCAGCAGTTGCCCTGGCGCCGTGATGAGGCCGCCCCGGTTATCCAGCAGACCACCATTGAGGTCCAGGGTGACATCGCCGTTGCCGTACAGCTGGCCGCCATTGCGTTGGTCCAGGCCAGTGACGAACGCGCTCAGGCCCAAGGCGCTGGCAATACGCCCGGCTTCGCTGTTGTTGACCTGCTGCGCGGTCAACTGCAAGCGACCGCTGCTGGTCAAGCTGGCAGCGTGGTTGTCGAAAGCACCGGTCTGTACAGTGACCCCGACGCCTGCCAGGCGGCCGCCCGTGCTGTTGTCGAGGGAAAGGCTTTTCAGCACGAGCGCCGAATCCGACAGTAATTCGCCCCCTTGGTTGGAAACGGCATTCGCTGCTGTCACGCTCAGCGAGCCCGCGCTGGTCAAGCTGCCGGCGTCGTTGGCAACGTTGGTCGCGTTGAGGCTCAGCGCGGAATTACCGCGCACGGTGCCGCCACGGTTGTCCAGCTCCCCGGCACTGAGTTGCAGATTGCCATTGGCGGTGAACAGCCCCAAGCCGTTGAGCAACTGCCGGGTGATCGTGGCTGACAACCCCGTGGCGCTGAAGACTTTGCCCTGCTGGCGGTTGTCGAGCAGATCCGCGTTGATTGTCAAGCTCGTGTTGCTGCTGATCAAGCCATTCTGAGCGTTGAGCACCTGAGCGGCTGTCACCCCGGTGCTGCCCTGACTCAGCATGCGACCCGACTGCCGATTGTCCATGACCGCAGCCGAGACCTGCAGGCTCGCCTGGCTGCTCAACGTGCCGCCTTGGTTATTCAGCGTCTGGGCAACAGTGGCTTGCAATGCGCGGCTGGCCGTGACGCTGCCTGCGTTGCGCAGGTTCTGCGCATTCAGCGCCACATCACCCGCCGCATTGCGGCTGTTGTCGGCGTTCACGCCCGCCTCGACGATCGCATTGTTGGTCAATTGCCCGTTACTGCTCAGGCTGATGCGATCACGCGCGGCGATGTTCTGCTGGATGTTCAACGCGCGGCGATGTTCTGCTGGATGTTCAACGCGTCACGGGTCTGCACGTCGACGTTGCTACCGTACATCGCGCCTTGCACCTCGGCGCTGGCGGCTTTGACGTTGACCGCGCCGTTGGCGGCGACCTGGGCCATGCTCAGTTGGCCATTGGCGTCGATCTGGATATCGCCAGCGCTGGCGGCCAGGTTGCCCGCGAGTTTTACGCCAACACCTGCTTCGGTGCCCACCAGGCGGATCGCGCCTGCGTACATCCCGCCGAGGGCCGAGCTGTCGATGGCCAGTTGCGGCTTGGCGCTGCCGTCATCTGCCAGGGGGGTGGCGTTCAGGGTCTGGGCGTTGACGTCGTTGCGGCCGGTGACGATGTTCAGTTGTTTGGCGTGCAGCTCGGCGTTGATTTTCGCGCTGCGGGTGATGATGTCGAAGCGATCGACGTTATCAGCGTTCAGCCCCTGCCCGTCGATGGAAACGCTGCCGCCGTCGACGTGGAAACGGTCAATCCCGCCTGCGCTGTCGAACACGGGTTTGCCGGTGGTCAAGGTCACTTGCGGCGTATTGATGAAGCCGCAGCCGTTGCAACTGATGCCGTACGGGTTGGCGACGATGACGCGGGCGGCCTGCCCTGCCACTTCGGTATAGCCCTTGAGCTGCGTGGCGTTGGCACCGGTTACTTCATTGAGGATGGTGCTGGCGGCGCGGCCATTGAGGTTCTGGTTGCCCACGATGATGCCGCCCAACTGCGTGCTCTGGGTACGGTTGGTGGCGTTGTTGAGAATGACGCCTTGAGCACCGACGTTGTACTGCTGATATTGGTTATGGGACAGGCCGCTGGCGTTGGGTGCGGCGATGTTGACGATGGGCACGCCGTTGCCGGCCTGGCCCAGCGTGGTGTTGGTGGTGCCACTGACGGCAATGCCATCGGCCTGAACCAGCAGCGGTTGCCAGAACATCGCATTGGCCAGGATAAGCGCCAGGCCGCGCTTGGGCAGGCCGCAGAAAGTGCTGCGCTCGGTCAGTTTCGCGGAAGGCTGGCGGGCGAGGAAATCAAAGAAGCGAACGTCCATGTCAGGGATTCCGGCGAAGCGTCAGAGGAAGAAGTCGAGGCGAAAATAGATCGGCGACTCGCGCTCGATCACGCCGCCAGGACGTTCCAGAGAGTGGGCAAAGGTGGCACTCGCCGCGACGTGCTGGCCGCGGGCGAAGAATTCGAAGGCGTTGCTCGACAGCCGACCGTGTTCGTCGCCGTTGTAGCGATCATTGCGGATGACGCCTTGGTCGTAACCGACCGCAGCGCCGTAGTCGCTGAACACAGGGCGCAGCCAATCCAGGGTCACCGGACGGGTCAGGCGCAGCTCGTTGCGCCAGTAGCCGCCGCTGTCACCCGAGAGAAACTGGTCCTTGTAGCCACGCACCGACGCCGAGCCGCCCAGGCTGGTGCGCTGCGGGCTGAACAGCACGTCTTCGCTGCGCTGGCCGGTCGCCAGGCTGGTGAAGGTCAGGCTCTCGCCCCACAGTTTGAACGGCTGCAGGTAACTGACCGTGCCGGTGTATTTGCGGTAGCGCGCGTCAGGCTCGCCCGGGTCCGGGTGATTATTATCTTGAGCGCCCAAGGCGCCGATGCCTTGCTGCATGCCCAGGTCAACGTTGAGAAACGCCCCGCCGATGCGGCGGCCATGGTTGATACCGTATTGCAACTCGGTGATGCGGTTGCTACTGAGCGCCAGGCGGCTGTCTTCGACATAGTTGTTGGTGCGCACGTGCGACACGCCGATGTTGAGCGACGTCTTGCTCAGCGCATCGCGGTAGACGACGCGCTCGGCGCGCACCTGATGGGTCTGGCTGTCGCCGGTCTGTTTGAAGGTGAAGCCGTCAGCTTGCCCTTCGGAGCGGTAATCGCTTTCGTTATAGCTGTAACTGAAGTTCCACCAGCCCCATGGCACGTTGTAAGCCAGGGCAGCATTGTGCGAGGTGTGGGCCGAATCGGTCATGGCGTCGTGGCCACCGCGCAGGCTCAGTTGATCGGCCAGACCCAAGGGGCTGTCCCACTCAAGGCCGGCGTTCCACTGCTGTTCTCCCGTGCTGCGCTGGCCGTCGTTGTTGCGCGACAGGTTGACGCGCCAAGGCTTCTGCGGCGTGTTTTTCACCACCACATCGCTGCCCCCCACCTGCTGGCCAGGCGTTAGCTCCATTTGCGCCTGGTTGGAGGGCAAACGGTTGAGCTGATCGACCATCTGCTCGATCTCGCGCAGGTTGACCAACTGCCCTTCCCGCCCGGGAAACGTCATGGCCAGTTCACGCTCGGTCAAGCCGCTGTCGGCATCGCCTCCAAGCTGCTCCAGCCGCCCTTCTATCACCAGCACCTGCAGATGGCCTTGCGACAGGTCCTGTTGGGGCAGATAGGCGCGGCTGGTGACCCAGCCTTTCTCGATGTACAGGTTGGTGATGACTTTGAGCAGCTCATTGAGTTGGGAAACGCCCAGGCACCGACCCAGATAGGGTTGGGTCAAACGACCGCGCTTGGACTCGGATAGCGAGTCACCACCTTTAAGCTCGATCGTGTTGATGGTGAAACAGCGGGTGTCGGGCACCGGGTTCGGCTGCGCAGGTGCAGGTGGCTGGCCGGGCAAACTCTTCAGTTCGTCCAGCCGGCGTTCTTGCTCCTGGAGCAAGCGTTCCTGACGGTCGCGGATGAGGTCTTGTTCGCCCGGCGTGGGCGCGGCGTTAGCAACCAGCTGTAGTGCGGTCAGCAGACAAAAGAGCTTAATTTGGCGTAAGGGAAAACCCACGAAACATCCTTGCAAGAGCACGGCATATCAGCGGGTTTGGATCCTATTTAGCCATTTATTTGGCGTCAATTGAAAAGCTCCAAAACTATCCTTTCGGGCGGGGCGACCTGTCCTACACGCCCTGTTACGCTGCCACCCTTCTCTGTAAAGGCTCGCTCTGATGACCCACATTCGTGTGATGACCCTGGACGATTACGATGCTGTCCTCGCCCTGATGCGCCAGACACCCGGCATTTCTATCCGGGATGCCGACTCGAGCGAGGCCACGGCCCGTTATCTGCAACGCAACCCCGGCATGAGCTTCGTCGCTGAAACCGAGGCCGGGCTGTGCGGCTGTGTGATGTGCGGCCACGATGGGCGACGGGGTTATTTGCAACATCTGCTGGTATTGCCCGCGTTCAGGCGGCGGGGCATTGCCGACGCACTGGTTCAGCGGTGCTTGGCCGCCCTGGAAGCACTGGGCATCGGCAAATGCCATCTGGACGTTCTCAAGGACAACGATGCCGCGGCCCGCTATTGGCTGAACCGCGGCTGGCAGTTGCGGCAGGACATCGACCGCTACTCCTTCACCCGCCCCGGCAACGAGAACGCATGAAGCGCTGGCGCTGACGGCCAGGGGCCGACGCCCATGGCGATCGATCGGGGTTCCCAGATCACGCCTGGCCGGTGGCTTGGCTCAGTGCCACGGCGTCGGCACCTGCAGGGATGCGCATCGGTGCGGCAGGGTCGGTCACTGCGCGCCAGACAGCCTGCGCAACATCCCGAGCATGGGTGACCGGCGTACTCGTATCGCGGACACTGGCGAAGACCTGATCGCGGAACGCCACGTACGCTTCAGGGATGTCCGCGGCCATCAGACGCCGCGCGTTGTCGCCGAAGCGTGTGTCCGGTGCCCGCCCCGGCAACACCAACCGGACCCGCACACCGAAAGGCTCCAGTTCCAGCGCCAGCGATTCGGTGAAGGCATTCACCGCGGCCTTGCTGGCGGTGTACACCGCCAGCAACGGCAAGGATTTCAAGGTCACGGTGGAGGTCACGTTCACCACCACACCCGCCCGTCGCTGGCGGAAATCAGGCAATACCGCTTGGGTCATGGCCAAGGTACCGACGGTGTTGGTTTCGAAGACCTCGCGCACGGTGGCCAACGAAAGACCTTCGACAGGGGCTAGCAAACCAATGCCCGCGTTATTGACCAGCGCGTCAATGGGGCCTGCTTCGTCCAGGCAGCGTCGAATGCTGCCACTGTCGGTCACGTCCAGTGCCAACAAACGCAAGCGCTCCGAAGGCTCGAACAGATCCGCCCGGGGCGTGCGCATCGTCGCGATGACGTTCCAACCCTGGTCGAGGAAGAAACGAGCAATGTCCAGGCCAAAGCCAGACGAACAGCCGGTAATCAAGACGGTGGAAGCGGTGGTCATGTGCAAACTCCAAGGAATGAGGGACAAGCCCACCATAGAACGAAGTTGCCAGACGGAATACACTTCAACGTCCTGTTATTTGTCGAGACAGTCCAGATGGTCGACCCCTTGGCAGAAGTCGTCTCGTTGCTGCAGCCGACAGCGCCCTTTTCAAAACGAGTGATTGCTTCCGCGCCCTGGGCGGTCAGGCGCTCGGAGACCGGGCGTCCCTTCTATTTCGTTGTGCTGGAAGGCGCGTGTCGACTGACCGTGGAGAACGCCGAGGACGAAGACACCATGACCCTGACGGAGGGTGATTTCGTGCTGATCCCTGCCGCGCGCGCCTTCTCCACATCGAGCCTTGATCGGCTGCCACCCGCCGCAGACGAAGCCATCACTTCACCGCTGACCCCGATCCCCGGCGGCGTGCGCGTGGGTGATCCCGAGGCGCCGGTGACGGTGCGCATGCTGGTGGGCCATTGCGTGTTCGGCTCACAGGACGCCACCTTGCTGGTGCCGCTGTTGCCCCGCTGGGTGCATGTTCGGGGCGAGCAACGGCTGGCCACACTGGTGCAATTGGTCGGTGATGAAGCGCGCGCGCAACGGCCGGCGCGGGACATTGTGCTGGCACGGTTGCTCGAGGTCCTCCTGATCGAAGCCCTGCGCTCGACGGGCTCCAGCGCGCCCTCGCCCGGCCTGTTGCGCGGGCTGTCCGACCCCAAGCTGGCGCTGGCGCTGCACCGCATCCATGAACAGACCGCTCAACCCTGGAACGTCGCGCAACTGGCCAGCGCGGCGGGCATGTCGCGCTCAGCGTTCTTCGAAGCCTTCGGCCGTGCAGTGGGCATGCCGCCCATGGAGTACCTGCTGACCTGGCGCATGGCATTGGCCAAACGCTGGCTGCGCCAGGGCGAACAGGCCATCAGCGAGATCGCCGACCGCGTGGGGTACCGCTCGGTCAGCGCCTTTGGCGTCGCGTTCACCCGCCATGTCGGCATGCCACCGGGTCGATACGCCGCGCTTCACTGAGCCGAACGCGTCGGCCGTACAACGATTTCGTTGACGTCGACGTCGTCCGGCTGCTCGATGGCATAGCGCACGGCCCTGCCAATGGCGTCCGGCGTCAGCGCGACCGCCCGGTAGCTTTCCATCGCCTGCTTGGCGACCTCATCGGTGATGGTCAAGGCCAGTTCGCTCTCTACCACACCGGGGTGGACACATGTCACGCGGATGTCGGGCGACTCCTGACGCAACCCGTCGGAGATCGCGCGCACCGCGAACTTGGTGGCGCAATACACTGCCGCCGTCGGCGAGACCGTCAGTGCACCCACAGAGGCCATGTTGATCACGTGCCCTGCTCGACGCCGGGTGAATTCCGGCAATACCGCCGCAATGCCATGCAGCACGCCCTTGATGTTGACGTCGACCATGCGGTCCCACTCTTCGGTTTTCATCGCCGCCATGGGCGACAGCGGCATGATGCCCGCATTGTTGATGATGACGTCCACCCGCCCCCAGCGGTTGCGGGCGTGCTGAGCGAAGGCCTCGACGTCAGCCTTGTCGGTGACGTCCAGCCGACGATATTCCGCTTGCCCGCCGGCGGCGTTGATTTCATCGACGAGTGCCTGCAGCCGCTCGGTACGCCGCGCCCCTAACAGCAGCGTTGCACCGGCAGCTCCAAGTTCGCGAGCGATGCTTTCGCCAATACCGCTGGAAGCACCGGTGATCAGAATGATTTTGTCGATCGTCATGGAAAATTACCTGTGTCAGTGAGGTTGACGAATACGGTAACTAACCCAGACTGTCGCGATAAGTCTTTCAAAACTGACCGAATGGGTTAGCGTTGCTAACCAATGACATGCCGACCTATGAGTTGCTTACCAATGAAGACGGATCTCAATTTGTTGAAGGCCTTTGCGGCCGTGGCGCAACTGAGCAGTTTCCGCGCCGCCGCCGAACGGCTGGATGTCACCCGCTCGGCAGTGAGCCAGAGCATTCGTCGGCTGGAAGACGGCCTCGGGGTGTCGCTGGTCCAGCGCTCTACCCGCAACGTGCGGCTGACCGAGGCCGGCCAGGCGTTGTATCAACAGACGGCGCAAGCGCTGGCGTCGTTGACCTGCGCCCTCGACGACGCAGCCTTGAAAGGGCCGCCCCGAGGCCTGCTGAAGATCGCCGTGACCTCGATCGCCGAGCGCTTCCTGGATGGCCCGCTGATCGCAGGCTTCGTAGAGGCTTACCCCGAGGTGTCGCTGGACGTCACCGTCACGGATGAAACCTTCGATATCGTCGAGCGGGGGTTCGATGCCGGTGTGCGGCTCGGCGAAGTGATCGAACAAGACATGATTGCCATTCCCGTCACAGGTGAACAGCGGGAGGTGGCCGTGGCCAGCCCTGCCTATCTGGCGCGCCACGGCAGGCCTCAGCACCCACGCGACCTGACGGCCCATCGCTGCATCGGCTGGCGCCGTGCACCGGACGTAGCGCCCTGGCGCTGGGAGTTCAGTGACCGCGGCCGCGCGTTCGACGTGGCAGTGTCACCGCAAATCACCACCAACGACATGCTGCTCATGGTGCGGACCGCGTTGGCGGACGGCGGGATCACTTTCGGTATCGAGGACACCTTCCGCCCCTATCTCGAACGTGGCGAACTGGTCACCGTCCTGGACGAATACCTGCCGCCATTTCCGGGCTTCTACCTGTACTACCCCAACCGCCACAACCTTGCACCCAAGCTGCGGGCGTTGGTCGACCATGTGCGCAAATCGGGGCCGTCAGCCTGATGCCACGACGGTTTCGAGCAACGAGCCGGGATCAGATTGCGGTGGCCGTCCGTTTCTGGTGGGATGGTCCATCGCATTTGCCAATGAGCCCTTGATCATGACCTCGTACCAGGACCTGTTTGCTATCGGGCAAACGTTCGACGACTTCGTCCGCCACGGACTGCCCGATGAGATCGACGCCGTGTGGGCGGTTCAGCGAAAGCTGGCATCGCCGGAAGCGTTGAGCGCCGGGACGCGACACCGTCTGGCAGCGCTGGATGACGCTTTTTTTCTCTTGGCGGCCGGTGAAATGTGGTGTCCGGATTGCCAGATCAACCTCGCCGTCATGGACAGCCTGCAACGCTTTGCGCCGTCCGTCACATTATCGATCATCACCAAGGCGCGCGCCGAAGACGCTTTGAAAACGCACCTGGCGCTGGAGCGGGTCGCCATCCCATTCGTGCTGGTGCTCGATCGAGACTTTCAAGTGATCGGGCGCTTCGTCGAGCGCCCCGATGCGGTGGTCCAAGGCGGCGACGCGCTCAAGCCGGCCTATCGCGCAGGCCTCTATGTGGAGAGCACCGTCGAGGACCTGCTGGCGATCTTCGAACACGCCCGTTAAGTCCGGCGGCAGTGGGCAGGGCTTGAAAAAGTGGGCGCCGCGCTTGTTTTTTTCCACCGATGAGCCTTACTGCTTAGTGTGCGTAGCCGATTTAGCGACTCGCGTCTCGATCACTGGGCATCGTCGGGAGATTCGGACATGGCCATTGCAAGCTCACTGGCGCCTCTGTTCCGTCAATCGGTGGGATTCGATCGATACAACGCGTTCTTCGAATCAGCGCTGCACAGCGAAACCGCCATGGGCTCCCCCCCTCACAACGTTGAACGCTACGGTGACGACCATTACCGGGTGGTCATCGCCGCCGCCGGCCTGTCCGCCGACGACCTGGACCTGCAGGTGGAAAAAGGCGTGCTGACGGTCTGCGGCGCCGAGCGCCAGGTCGACGCCGGCGCCACCTATCTGCATCGAGGCATCGCTCAGGGTGCGTTTCGCCTGGTGTTTCACCTGGCGGACCACATCGAGGTGCAGGGCGCAACGTTCGAAAACGGCCTGCTGATCGTGTTCCTTTTGCGGGTCGTGCCCGACGCCCCTCGCGCCCGACACATCCGCATCCACACCCCTGATGACGGGCCCTCCCGACGGCAGGTCAATCGCCATTGACCGAGCCACAAGGGCTGCCCGCCGAAGTGCTTGCCCCCGCGCGACCTTCATCGACGAAGCGTGCCCGTTTTGCCGCCATGCCATCGCGCAGCGCCACGTAATAATCCGGCGCCTGCTTGAGCTTGTCAGTGACCGGTAGCGCCTCGGCGCGCCCGTCGACGATGCCTCCCACCGTGTTGACGGTGCTGAGCGTCTCCACGGTGTCGCTGTTGTCGCCGAAGGGGTCGACCGCAAAACTCAGCACTTTGCCGGTGGCGTCCCGCAGGTTGGCCGTGCCGAGCAACGGCAGTTCGACGATGGGGCCGTTGGCGATGCTCCAGACACCAAACGTCTGCCCGAAATCGGCTTTGTGCCGCTCGATGCCCAATTTGCCAGAAACGTCGATGAGCCCGACCAGGCCCACGGTGGTGTTGATGACAAACCGCCCCAAGGTGTTCACCGAGCGCCGGGCATTGCCCTGCAACACATCGTTGATGAAGACCTTGGGTTCGCCGAAGTTGGCGACGAAGTTATGCACCCCCGCTTGAACGACGCTCGGCAGGTGCCGATAGCCACGGGCCACCGGCGCCAGGGCGTAATCGTCGACCGTGCGATTGAAAGCAAAAATCCCGCGGTTGACGGTTTCGGCGGGATCGTGCACCTCATAGTCGACCTGCTCGCAGGACGTTGCCGGGGAAGGAGGTTGCGTGGTGCAGGCACTGGCCAGGAGCGCCAGAGCCCCGAGGGTGACGATACGAACACAGGGCGGAACAGCATTGAGCGTTGGCATGCGGGCATCTCGACAAGGACTGCTGCCGAGACTGCCCGCGATTGTTTGCCCGATGATTGCTGGATTCTTGCAAGGGTGTCGCTTTGTTTCCGGATTGAAATATATGACGCCGACCGCTGAATGATTTTAGATAGGCACCTGTTTCCCGTCCGGCAGCCTGTCCATCGTGAGCCATTTGATTCTGGTCGACGACGACCTTGAAGTCCTCGCCCTGTTGCAGAAATTCCTCGTGCGACATGGCTACAGCGTCGAGGTCGCCATCGATGGCGCAGCCCTGTGGCAGGCCGTGGCGCGGCGCGTACCCGACCTGGTCATTCTTGACGTCATGCTGCCGGGCACCAGCGGCCTGCTGCTGTGCCAGCGGCTGCGTGCCGAGTACGACGCCGGGATCATCATGCTGACGGCGCTTGGCGAGGCGAGCGATCGGGTCGTCGGGCTCGAGCTGGGGGCAGACGACTACCTGACCAAGCCGTTCGACGCCCGCGAGCTGCTGGCCCGGGTACGCGCCGTGCTGCGCAGGACGTCGGATACACGCAGTGCGCCACTGGACACCCCGCGCCCGATCCTAGCGTTCGCCGGTTGGCATCTGGATGTCACCCGCCGCGAATTGCGTTCACCGGACAACGTCATGATTCCGCTGTCGGCAGGGGAATTCGAGCTGTTGCTGGTGTTCGCCGAGCACCCGCGCCGCGTACTGTCGCGTCAACAATTGCTGGACATGGCTCGCGGGGAGACCCACGACGCCTTCGACCGCAGCATTGACGTGCAGGTCAGCCGCTTGCGTCGCAAGCTCGAAGCCGATCTGGCGGGCACGCCGATGATTCGCACCATCCGCAACGTGGGCTACCTGTTCACCCCCGACGTGGTGGGCCGATGAACCGCAGGGCGTGGGTCGAAGCGAGGCGGTGGCGGCCGGCCGACACCGTCGCGCGCTGGATCGCCCTGACCACGCTGGCCGCGATGCTGACGTCGCTGGCCTTGAATGGCGCATTCAGTTTGTTGGGCGGGGTATGGGCCAGGCCACCGTTGACGGAAACCGGCCTGATGGAAAAAGTCGCGGCGATTACCCGCATCATCGACGCCGTGCCCCGTGAACAGCGGCCGGCGCTCGCGAATGCGACCCGTGATCAGGCCTTCGATGCCCAGTGGCTGCCCCGCCGCGAAGATGCAGGCCTGCCAACCATCGATGACCCGGACTTCCGCTCCGGCGCCCCGCTGCTGCGCCAGTTGTTGAACCGGCCCGACGCCCGCATAGAAGCCTACGAACCCCGCGACTGGTCCACCCAAGGCGAAGGGCGTTACGCGCTGCTGCTCGAACTGAGCGATGGCTCGTGGGTGATGTACTCGGTGCCCAGCCGCAGCTGGGGGCTTTCGGCGGTCTATCGCAACTTGATCGTGTTCGCGCTGATGCTGTCCTCGACCTTGCTGGTCGTTCTCATCGCCACACGCTACCTGGCGACACCGTTGGAGCGCTTCGCCGAGGGGGCTCGACGCTTCGGCACAGACTTCAGGGCCCCGCCGATCCCTGAGCTCGGCCCGCAGGAAATTCGCCAGGCGATCGTCGCCTTCAACGCCATGCAGGCGCAAATCCAGCATTTCCTGCACGACCGGACCCAGATGCTCGCGGCCATCTCCCACGATTTGCGCGCCCCGCTGACCCGCATGCGCTTGCGTGGCGAATTCATCGACGACCCGGAGCAGCAAGCGCGGCTCTTCCGTGACGTCGACGAAATGCGAGCGATGGTCGATTCGGCGCTGAACTTCTTTCGCGACGATGCACGGCTGGAACCGGCCACCGCCTTCGACCTGGCGGAGCTGTTGCACACCCTCGTCGACGACTTCAAGGACGCCGGTGTCGAGGTCGGGCTGAACAGCGTGCCGCGCTTCGTTTACTGGGGGCGGCCTGTTGGGATCAAGCGTGCGTTGGTCAACCTGATCGACAATGCCGCCAAATACGGCCGCGAGCCAGTGATGAGCCTGGACGCTCGAACCGATTGCATCGAGATTCGCATCGCCGACCGTGGCCCTGGCATCGCGCCCGAATACCAGGAGCAGGTCTTCGCACCGTTCTTTCGCCTGGAGGCCTCACGCAACAGGAACACCGGCGGCGTGGGCCTCGGGCTGCCAGCCGCGCGTGCGATCGTTCTGGAGCATGGAGGGCGCCTGCGCCTGGCCGCGCGCGCCGGCGGTGGCCTGGAGGTCATTGTTCAGTTACCCCCGCAGGGCGTTCCTCGCCCCGACTTGCCCGGCACATGACGCCTGTCCCTGTGCGGGCAAGTCGATGGAACTCTCCCGGACCTGTGAGGCCCTAAGGTGAACGCCTGCGCTGCCGTCAGCGGTGCGGGGGGGCAGGCATCGAAATCCACGCTGCCGCGTAATTCACTCGTAGACAGGTGACGCCGTGAACACATTCGTACCGTTGGAAAAACTGGAAGAAACCAACCTTCACGACTTCTATGAAGTCTGGCTGACCACCTCGGAAACCTGGCCGCAGGACCCGCACACCTCTCAACGCGAATGCATCTGGCGCATGGAACGGGACCTGACGGATGACGTCGAGATCGACGACCCCTTTTTCCAGAACCTGCCTCGGTTATGGCTGCTGGTCGACGACCTGAACGACGCTCAGGCTGTCGAAACGGTCGAGCGCGCGCTGACACAGCGTTTGGGCGAGTTGGCCGTGAAGGGTGAGTTCCACCCGGATGAAAAGCAGAAAGTGCCCTGTGGCGATAAACGAACCGACCTGAGGAGCTAATCCCTGTTCCCCCGTGGCAGCCTGACACCTGGCTGCCGCACGCCGTCTTGAGCGGCGACGGTCCGATTCTGCTGAAGACGGCCACCCTGCCCCCGTGCTTCACTCTCAGCCTCTCAACGCCAAGAGTGAAGTTCACCATGATCGACCATCTCGACCACCTCGTCCTGACCACCATCGATGTCCAGGCCTGCCAGGATTTTTATGTACGGGTCATGGGCATGCAGCCGGAAACCTTTGGCAATGGCCGGCTGGCCTTTCGTTTCGGTCAACAGAAAATCAATGTGCACGCGCGCGGTCGCGAATTCGAGCCCAAGGCTCACCTTCCGGTGCCGGGAGCGCTGGATCTGTGCTTCATCGCCAGCATCGGCCTCGACGCGGTGATCTCGCACCTGAAGGCCGAGCAATGGCCGATCGTCGAGGGGCCGGTTCAACGCACTGGCGCCACAGGCCCCATCCGCTCGGTGTATGTCCGCGACCCGGACCTGAATCTGATCGAGATATCCGAGTTGCTCACGCCTTCCGAATCCTGAATCTTTGGGCTGGGCCGCCCCCCGGCGGATTTGACGTCAGTCGAGCAGCGAAGGGTCCACGTCGATCATCAACTGCTTCATTTCCTCGAAATGGCGACGGGAAAAATCAGTGATCTTTTCCCAGCCTTTCGCGGTCTTTTCGGCGACCTCGTCAGACAGCACCCGCAACGGTTGCCCGGTCGACCAGGCCGTCACCAGGATCTGGCATGCCCGCTCCAGGGTCCAGATGTCGTCGAACGCCTCGCCAATGTCCGGGGCGATGACCATGACGCCGTGGTTGCCCATCAACAAGCGGCGCTTGCCGTCCAGCAACCCGGCCAGCCGTGCGCCCTCCGCTTCGGTGTCGGCCATGCCGCCGTACATTTCATCGACCGCCACCCGATTGAAATAGCGGGCGGTGTTCTGGTCGACCGGCAACACCTCAGGCTTGGCCAGGCAGGCCACCGCCGTGGTGTAGACCGGATGCAAATGCAGCACGGCCCGCGCGTGCGGCAACCGCTGATGTATCTGCCCGTGAATCGACCATGCCGTCGCGTCCACCTCCGGATGCGCGGCACAGGCCGAGTCGTCGGCGTTCAGCAACAGCAGATCGCTGGCGCGGATCCGGGAAAAGTGCTTCCACTTCGGGTTGATCAGAAACTGTTTGCCGTCGGCCGAGACCGCGGCGCTGAAATGGTTGGCCACCGCCTCGTGCATCCCGAGGTGCGCGACGATGCGAAACGTCGCGGCCAGGTCGATGCGCGCCTGTTCTTCAATCGATAACGCCATGGGTCGCTCTCCGACGTGCCGCCGATGCAGCGCGGCACGCACTCAGTTCCGGTCAGGGTTTAGGCATCAGCTCGGCGATGTCCGCATCGGTCGGCGCCTGGAAGTTGTACTTCTTCAGCAAGGCCGCGTATTCCGGCGTTTTCGAGTATTTGGCCAAGGCGTCGACCAGCGCGGCCTTGACCTCGTCATTGCCCTTCTTCACACCGAAGCCGTTGAGTACCGGGTAGATCAGGGTATCGGAAGAGATCACCACGCGATTGCCCAGCTTGTCGACCACGCCACGGGCAACGGCCGCATCGGTAATCTGTGCTTCGACCGCGTGTGCCAGCATCGCTTGAGTGGTTTGCGGGTCAGTGGCGTATTCACTGATTGCGATCGGTTTCAGGCCGTTCTTGACGCAGTACTCGTCCGACAGTTTGTGCATCTGCTGCAGCCAGGAGGTGGCGGCCATGGAGCCGATCTTGTGGCCACAGAAGTCTTCCGGGCGCTTGGGCTGGTAGTCACTGCCCTTGACCGAAAGGATCGATTCGCCGCTTTTCAGGTACGGGACCATGTCGATGACTTTCACCCGCTCAGCGGTGATGTACATCGAGGAGTTGGTGACGTCGAAGCGCCCGCCCTGCAAACCGGTGATCAGGTTCGGGAAACGGGTGTCGACGGTTTCGACCTTGCGCCCCATGATCTTGCCCAATCCGTCGAGCAACTCAATGTCGAAGCCGGCCGGACGGTTGTTGTCCATGTACTCGTAGGGGAAGAAGGTCACGTCGGAGCCGGCGATCAGCTTGCCTTCCTGCTGGAAGGCCGAAGCGGCCAACGAGGTCATGGCGACCGCTGCGCCAACCAGACTCAAAGCAATTGGGCGAACAAACTTGTGCATGGTGTATCCCCGCAAGGTTAAAGGTTGTTGAGGCATTGCAGGAAAAGTGACTGTGCGCTGTCAGGTTGCAGGGAAAACAGGCTCGGGGGGCGCATAGACATGCGCGACCTCACCTGTTTCACCTTGCCTGACATTCACCGAGCGACTTTTCTCACATCCCCTGGGCAGAAGCTTGATCTTGTCCGGCCTGCTGAACGAAGAAAGAGGCGCCGCGCGGCTTTTGCGGCAATCGCACCTGATTGGCCGTGGAACGCACGAGGCCACTTTCTTCGCCGGCCACCATCAGGCCGGCGTGCTTGCTGGGCAGAGGGTTTTCGCCGAATGGCAGTGCGTCCTCTGCGGCGTAGACGCCGATGAACAGAGTGCGCGGCAGCTCGGTCTCGTTAGGGCTTGAAGCGTGCAGCAAACGGGTGTGCATGAAGCAGACGGAACCGGCTGGACCGAAGCAGGCCACCGGGGCCTGGCAGTGCTCGGCGACCACCTGGTCATCGACCGCGCCTGTGAAGCGCTGGTCATGCCAATGCGACCACAGCGGCCCTTTGTGGCTGCCGGGAATGACGTTCAGCGGGCCGTTTTCCGGCGTGACTTCGCTGACCATCAGCAGCGCGGTGACAATGTCGTCGTTGCTGTGAGGCGTGAACAGGAAGTCCTGGTGCCACTTCACCTGGGTCGCGGTGTGCGGCAGCTTGGAGTTGATCTTGCTGTGGTGGAAGCGCGCCCCGCTGCCGCCGATCAATTGAGCAGCGATCTGCGCCATGCGCGACTGCAGCGCCACCCGGTAATAGGCGGGCGAGATCTCGGTCGGCGAACTGACCCGGCGCAGCGATGGATGATCGGCGCGATGGTCGCCCTCAAGGTCGAAACGTGCCCGGCCATCGATGGTCTCGCCCCAGCCTTGCTCATGGCTGCGGCTCTCCTCCACCCATTGGTCGAAGTCGTGCTGCAACGCCGCCACTTCCTCGGCCGAGAGGACCCCCTCCACCACCAGAACGCCGTCGCGGTGAAACTGTTCAATCTGCGCTTGCTCGATCATGTGCTTACCTTTTCCAAAACTTGACGATGAGGGGGTCACGCCAGCGAGACGTCCTTGAGGAACGCGTCGACCCGGGGGTTATGGCCGTTTCGCAACACCTGGGGTTTGTCGTCGCAGACCACGCGCCCCTTCTCCATAAAGACGATGCGGTCGGAAACCTTGAAGGCGAAGTTCATTTCGTGGGTGACGATCACCATGGTGATGCCGTCCTGAGCGAGCGCCTCGATGACTTGCAGCACCTCGTTGACCTTCTCCGGGTCCAGGGCGGAAGTCGGTTCGTCGAACAGCATGATCTGCGGACGCATCATCAGCGCGCGGGCAATGGCGACGCGTTGCTGCTGACCACCGGAAAGCTGGCTCGGGTACTTCCAGGCATGGTCGAGCATGCCCACCTTGTGCAGCAGCGCGTAGGCTTGTTGCTTGAGCTCGGCCAGCGTCCCCATGCGGTGGTAACGCGGGGCCATGAGCAGGTTGTCCAGCACGTTGAGGTGTGGAAACAGGTTGAAGCTTTGGAACACCATGCCGATGTTCAGGCGGTGTTCGGCGTGCTCGACGTACTCGGGCTTCTGCGCACCCTGCTTGTTCAGGTGAATGAAGGGCTGACCGTTGATCTGGATGTCGCCGTTGTCGATCTGCTCCAGGCCGTTGAGCAGCCGAATCAGCGTGGTCTTGCCGGAGCCGGAGGGGCCGATCACCGACACCACTTCACCGGGTTGAATCTTCAGGCTCACTGCTCCCAGCACTTCGACATCGTTGTAGGCCTTGTGCAAGCGGTTGGCCTGCAACGCGGGCGCTTCGACACCGGTGGTTGCCGGACGCGGTTGTGCCTTGCTCGGCTGGGTGGCGAGCGCCAGCACTTCAGCGTCCGGGGTGCGCGAGACGTTGCGCTGGGTGACGTCCAGGTGGCGCTCCAGACGCTTGAGCAGGTAGTCGAACACGGTGACGATCAGGACGTAATAGAACGCCACCGCCGCCATGGTCTCCATGACCAGAAAGTTCTGCGAATAGAGGCGCTGGCCGACCATGAGAATCTCGGTCAGCGAGATCACCGAGACCAGCGAACTGAGTTTGACGATCGAGATGTATTCGTTGGCCAACGACGGCAACGCCACACGCAGCGCCTGCGGAATGACCACCCGCCACTGCGTGCCCAGGAAGCGCAGGCCCAGCGCTCTTGCGGCCTCGGTCTGACCTTTGTGAATCGACAGCAGGCCGCCACGATGGATCTCCGCCACGTAGGCGGTCTCGCACATGACCATCGCCAGCAAGCCTGCCCAGAACGGATCGCCCAGCACGACCGAGGCCGATGGGAACGCCTGCGGCACGTTATAAACGAAGATCAGCAGCACCAGCAGCGGGATGCTGCGGAACAACCAGATGTAGGCCCGCGCCGGTGCATTCAGCGCCGGGCGCTTCGATTGCTTGGCCAAGGCCACGAAGAAGCCGAATACGATACTGAGAATCCAGGTGGCGAAGCTGAGCTTGATGACGGTCCATGTCGCACGCCAGAACTCGGCGTCGAGGAGCAAACCAAACATGTAATTCCAGTCAAAAGTCATCGTCGCCGCGCTCAACTAATCAATCTGAATGTGCAACCGGGGGCGTTCCGTCAGAACCCGCTACCCGGCGCACCGTTGAAACGAGATTCGTGGAGAGGGTCGCTCCCGGTCAATTAGGATTAACCGCGCCAGTGAGTAGGCAGAACCGATGCAATGTCGCACCGGCACTGCCGCGCACCACAAGGATGCACTGGCAGATCCGCGCTCCGGCGGGCGCCGCTTTCTGGTGCGGCGTGTCCTGAGTCATCCTTGGGGTGTTCGATGCCTGCAGTCTGCAGGCCCGGCGAGGTGGCTTAAATTCGTTTCTGATTTACGACTGGGGCGAGAAAATCCGAAGCAGCGAGGGCGGCTCCGGATGATCGACAGTGGTGCGCAATCTTCACTCTGCGCCGCGGGTGGGCTTCACCGCGTGAGGGTCGAAGAAGCTGGGCGCGGCCATGCCGGGGATGTATTGATCCGACACGAACATCCGGCAGCGTTCAGTGAACGCCGCCACCACGCGGGACAACTGTGCGTTGCGGGCAGTGGCATAACCCAGTTGCAAGGGGTGCAGACCGCCGGCCATGCGAATGCGCACGAGGCGCTTGCCGTCCTGCGAAATGTTGCCCTTGGGTCGGGCATTGGCAATGGTGTAGCCGATGCCGTTGCCGACCATGGAGCGGATGGTTTCCAGGTTGCTGGAGCGCATCACGATGTTGGGGGTGATTCCTGCCGGGATGAACAAACTGAGGAAATATTCCCGGCTCCAGGGGATGTCCAGCAGCACCATAGAGTGATGTTCCAAGTCCTGAACGCTGACGGCCGGCAAGTGGGCCAGCGGGTGATGCTCGCCGACGAGTACGTAAGGCGGCAGCTTGGCCAGCGGCTGGAAATCGATGTCATCGCTGCTCACCAGATCGTAGGTCAAGGCGATGTCGATCTCGGAACTGCGTAGCTTTTCCAGCAGTTGTTCGTGGTCGCCTTCGATCTGGGAAATGCGCACCCCCGGAAACGCACGGCCGAAGCCGAACACCAGTTCAGGGGTGATCATGGGCGCGAGCGAATGCAGGCAACCGACCCGCAGCGGGCCGCGCACGGTGTTCAGGGATTCCGAAGCGATGGTGTAGAGGTTGCTCATCTGTTCGAGGATCAGCTTGGCCTCGTGCATCACCTGCCGCCCGACCGCCGTCAGGGAAATGCCTTGCGCGTGATGGCGGACGAACAGCTGGATGCCGAGCTCGGCTTCCATGTGGGTGATGGCCGCTGAAATCGACGGCGACGAAACGTGTATGCGCTCTGACGCGGCGCTGATGCTGCCTGCTTCTCCCGAGGCGACGAAATATTCCAGTTGGCGTTGGGTAATACGACTGAGCATCACGCCCTCCACAGCTTGAGCCGATAGGCGCACTTCGGCGCCCACCGTTTGAATGAGCGACCGAATGGCGCCGGGGATCTGTTTGCAGGGTCTCTGTCCGAGTTCATGTGCAAGCTTCACTGGCAGGTTCATTTGCAGGGTTCATGCCGCTCGAACCCGGTGACGTCACTTCTGCGACGATTTGCCATCATCGGGTTTCCAGCGCTTGGGCAGGGTTCGGTTTTTCCTAAGCTCTACGTTCAAAAAGCAGAATTCCTATACGGGATCCCCTTCCTCACACTGACGCCGTGGATGAATGAAGTCGCCAAGGCGCCTGTGCCTTGGACTGCCGTCGGTGCATGAGCATCGGCGAAACCGATCAGGGTCGATTCTCTTTAGGAAATTCAAATGTCAGTGGAAAAAATCAACACCTTGGTGGTCGGCGCAGGCCAGGCGGGCGTCGCGATGAGCGAACACCTGACGCTGATGGGTGTGCCGCACATCGTGCTGGAGCGCAACCGCATCGCAGAACGCTGGCGCTCCGAGCGCTGGGATTCGCTGGTCGCCAACGGCCCGGCCTGGCACGACCGCTTCCCGAGCATGAAATTCGAGAACATCTCGCCTGAGGCCTTCCCGCCCAAAGAGCGCATGGCCGATTATTTCGAGGCCTATGTCCAGATGCTCAAAGCGCCAGTGCGCACCGGCGTCGAGGTGCTGAAGGTCGAACGCCACGTCGGTCGACCCGGCTTCAAAGTGACCACCTCCGAAGGGGTCATCGAGGCCTCGAACGTGGTGGCCGCCACCGGCCCATTCCAGCGTCCGGCAGTCCCGCCCATCGTGCCGGCGCACGCCAGCGTTCAACAGCTGCATTCGTCTGCTTACAAGAATCCGGACCAACTGGCCGAGGGCGCCGTGCTGGTGGTCGGTGCCGGCGCGTCGGGCTCCCAGATCGCCGAAGAATTGCGACGCGCGGGCAAGCAAGTCTACTTGTCAGTGGGCGAGCATTACCGGCCGCCACGTGCCTATCGTGGCCGTGACTACTGCTGGTGGCTGGGCGCGCTGGGCCTGTGGGATGAGGTGCGGATCACGCCAAAGAAAAAGCACGTCGCGTTCGCCGTCAGCGGTTATGACGGTGGCAAGACCGTCGATTTCCGCCGCCTGGCCCATCAAGGCATCACCTTGGTCGGCCTGACCAAGGCTTACGAAGACGGTGTCATGACGTTCGAACCCGGCCTGGCCGAGAACATCGCCGAAGGTGACCGCGCCTACTTCGACGTGCTGCGCGACGCGGACGCCTATATCGAACAGAACGGCCTGCCCTTCCCGCCCGAACCCGAAGCCTGGGAGCTGCTGCCTGACCCCGAATGCCTGATCGACCCGGTCCTGAGCCTGGATCTGGAAAAAGCCGGCGTGACCACCATTCTCTGGGCCACCGGCTTCAAATTCGATTTCAGCTGGCTGCAGGTCAACGCCTTCGACGACCGGGGCGAACCCTTCCACAAGCGCGGCATCTGTGCCGAAAGCGGTATCTACTTCCTCGGTTTGCCCAACCTGGTGAACCGCGCCTCGTCGTTCATTTATGGGGTGTGGCACGACGCTAAATACATCGCGGATCACATCGTGCTGCAAAACGACTACATGGCCTACGCGCCGTCCTGAAGCCCGCCGCCCCGGTTCGGCCCGCCATCGCCCTGTGTCGGTGGTGCGGCCGGAGGGCATCAAGGCGACTTCGGTTTTTCCTAACCATTACCCCTGACAAATGCTGGTTTATCCCATTCGGGGCCAGTGTGAAGCTGGGGCCATTCACCGATCACGAGGCTGCACCCATGCCGACCCACACGCGCATTCGCATGTTCAACACTAAGGAAACCTACCCCAATCAGTCGCTGGACAACGATCTGTGCCAAGCGGTTCGCGCCGGCAACACCGTGTACGTGCGCGGACAGATCGGCACCGATTTCGAGGGCAATCTGGTCGGGTTGGGCGATCCGCGGGCGCAGGCCGAGCAGGCCATGAAGAACGTGAAGCAGTTACTGGAGGAAGCTGGCTCCGACCTCTCTCACATCGTCAAGACCACCACCTACATCATCGACCCACGTTATCGCGAGCCGGTGTACCGGGAGATCGGCAAATGGCTCAAGGGGGTGTTCCCGATTTCCACGGGCCTGGTGATCTCCGGCCTCGGCCAGCCCGAGTGGTTGATGGAAATCGACGTCATCGCCGTCATCCCGGACGACTGGACCGGCGCCTGATCCCAGCCCTGCCCCTGCGGAGTGTCCATGGCCCCTTTCCCGATCGACCCACGTGAACTCGCCACCCTGGCGTCAGCACCCGGTGCGCCGTTTGCGGTACAACTGGAGCGCGTGAGCAAGCGATTCGGCGACTCGTTGGCCTTGGACGACGTGTCGCTGAGGATCCACGAAGGTGAGTTCGTGACCCTGATCGGGCCTTCGGGCTGCGGCAAGACCACCCTGCTCAATCTGTTGGCGGGGCTGTGCACGGCCGACCAGGGCCAGGTCATTCTGGACGGCCAATGGGCGGGCGATGCACACAGCCAGCTCGGTGAAATCGGCATCGTCAACCAGCACCCACCCCAGTGGGATGCACAGCTTGCGGGCCAAAGCATTGCCGCAAGCATCGGTGATGAATTGCGCAGGCGCGATGTCGGCGAAACCGAGATCGTCGACCGTGTCGCACAGGTGCTGACGCTGGTCAGGTTGCACGCCCACGCCGAGCGGCCCTTTCGCGACCTGTCGGGGGGGGAACGGCAACGGGCGGCATTGGCTCAGGCACTGGCCATCCGCCCCCGGCTGCTGCTGTTGGACGAACCCTTTGCAGGGTTGGAAAAACCGTTGAGGTTGGCGATGCAAATCGAGCTCAAAGACCTTCAGCGCCGCTTGGGGATGACCACCGTATGCGTGACCCACGATCAGGGCGAAGCCTTGAGCCTGAGCGACCGCGTGGTGGTGATGCGGGCGGGACGGGTGCACCAGGCCGGGCCACCGGACGCCATCTACCGCTACCCTCAAGACCCGTTCGTGGCCCGTTTCGTCGGCGACGTCAACGTCCTGCCGAGCCGCTACCTGAGCCGTGACGAGCGTGCGAAGGTGTCCCTCGGCGACAGCGTTCTGCGGTTGCCTGCCGAGCAGGTGCAAGCCGATGTCGGTGCGCGCCTGGATCTTTACCTGCGACCCGAACACATCCATCTCGAACCGCTGGGCGCCGACACTCGCCTCAGCGCCACTGTGGTCGCCCATGTGTTTCAGGGTGACCACGTCGACATCCAACTCGACGCCCCGGCGCTGGGCCCGGATCGCCTGCTGGCACGACAGCCCGGCAGCGATGCCCAGACCCGCTGGCCCGTGGGCGCCGTTGCCGGGCTGAGCATCGACAGCGACGGCGCCTGCGCCTTTGCCGTTGATGCTCAGTCCGGCAACGGCGCCCCCTAACTGAACCTGAGAGCGCCATGACCTATTTTGCAAGCCTTCCCCCTCTTCCAGCGACCGCACTGGCCGTCGTCGCCACCCAGCCGGGTGGCCCCGATGTGCTCGCGTGCGTCGAGCGTCCACTGCCGACGGTGCACGCTGGCGAGGTGCTCATTCGCGTTGCCGCATCGGGCGTCAACCGCCCGGACTTGCTGCAGCGTGGCGGCCTGCCGGTGCCGCCCGGCGTCACGGACATCCTCGGGCTGGAGGTTGCCGGTGTGGTGGTGGCCGTCGGCGAAGGTGTCAACAACATTGCGCTGGGGGATCGAGTGATGGCGCTGCTCAGTGGCGGGGGCTATGCACAGTATTGCGTGGCCATTGCCGATCAATGCCTGCCCGTCCCCCAGAATTTGCCACTGGTCGACGCCGCCGGGGTACCGGAAGCCGCCTTTACCGTGTGGCACAACCTGTTCGAACTGGGCCGCTTGAAATCGGGCGATACATTGCTGATCCACGGCGCCGCGAGTGGCGTCGGCAGCTTCGCCGTGCAGTGCGCCCATGCCGTGGGGGCTCGGGTCATTGCCACTGCGGGGGGCCCGGAAAAGGTCGCGCTGCTGGAAAAGCTCGGGGTGTGGCGTGCCATCGACCGTCATCAGGAAGATTTCGTCGCGGTGGTCGCGCAGTGCACTGAAGGCCGTGGCGTCGACGTGGTGCTGGACAACGTCGGTGGCCCCTATGTCAGCCGCAACCTGGACGCCCTGGCAATGGGCGGTCGCCACGTCAGCCTGTCATTCCTGCAGGGCGCGAAGATCGAACTGGACCTGCAGATCGTGATGCGCAAAAACCTGACCCTGACGTCTTCCACCCTGCGACCAAAAAGCCTGGCGGCAAAAGCCCGAATCGCGGAATGCATTCGGGACTTTCTGCTGCCATAGCTGGCCAGCGGCAAGGTGAAACCGCTGATCCACGACCGCCTGCCGCTGCACGAAGCCGCCGCCGCCCATCGTCTGCTGGAAAGCAACGCCAATCTGGGCAAGGTGCTGTTGATGCCCGTGCCCGCCAGCGAGTCGGCATGATGGAGACGTTCAAGCTGTATTACGCCTCCACCTCCCCCTACGTGCGCAAAGTGATGGTCGTTGCCCACTGCCTGGGGCTAGCCGAGCGGATCGAAAAGCTCGAATCCGCCGCCCACCCCGTCATTCGTGACGAGCGCATCGCCCGGTTCAACCCACTGGCGAAGGTGCCCGCGTTGCAGACACCCGAAGGCCTCGCCTTGTTCGACAGTCGGGTGATCTGCGAATACCTCGACACCCTAGCCGGCGGCAGCCTGTTTCCGCGCGACGGCGAACGGCGCTGGAGCAGCCTGGTGCGCCAGGCATTGGGCGATGGACTGCTCGACGCCGCGTTGCTGGCGCGCTATGAGGCCGTGGCCCGGCCACCGGCCAAGCAATGGGATGACTGGACCGCAGGGCAACTGACGAAGATCACCGCCGTCCTGGCCGAAGTGGAACACCAGGCCGACAGGTTGAGCACGCAACCGGACGACATCGGCGTGATCACCCTAGGCTGCGCGCTCGGGTACCTGGATTTCCGTTTCGAAGGGCTTGACTGGCGCAAGGGCCATCCCGCGACGGCGACCTGGTTCGCTGCGTTCGACCAGCACCCGGCCATGCTCGCCACCCGTCCTTTTGTCTAAGCTTCAGGAGTCACTCATGCCGCACACGGTTTACTTTCTCAACGGCCCGAACGCCAACCTCTACGGACTGGACAAAACCGGGACCTACGGCAGCGAGAGCTTCGCCAGCATTGAAGCCAGTTGCCAGGCCCACGCCGCTGAACTGGGGTTGAGCCTCGAATTTCGTCAAAGCAATCACGAAGGCGTTTTGGTGGACTGGATACAGGAGGCGCGTCAGCAGGCCGATGCGCTGATCATCAATGCCGCCGGACTCAGCTACAGCTCGGTACCGATTCTCGATGCATTGTTGGCCTTCGAAGGCCCCATCATCGAAGCGCACATGAGCAACATCTGGAAGCGCGAGAGCTTTCGCCATCACTCCTACGTGTCCAAGGCCGCAACCGGTGTGATCGCCGGGCTGGGCGCGCGGGGCTACCGGCTGGCGCTGACGGCGATCGCTCAAATGCTCGAAGAAGCCGCGGTCACGCCTCAGGGGTGACGGGTGCTTGAGCGGCCTCTGCGTCCATTTTTGCCCGGTCCGCCTTGCTGATGTAGCGCGGCTTGGTGCTGCGCGGGGCCAGCTTGGCATTGGCCTTCTTGGCGTGGGCCTTGAGTAGCTGGGCGATTTTTTTGCGTCGGTTCATCGATTCTGCTCGGCAAGGGGACGGCCGCGCTGTGCGCCGCCCCGTAGATTGAAGGTGGCCCGGACAGCCCACGCCCTGGCACGAAGCGTCGCGAGCGCCGGGCAGACGGCTCAGTTCAACCCTGCCGCCTTCGCTCGCGCTGCGTGCAGCTTCTTGTAGCTGTCGATCAACCGTAGGTGACGGTCGAGCCCCTCGAGCTTGAGGCTGGTCGGCGTCAAGCCATGGAAACGCACGCTGCCGTCCACCGAGCCAATCGCCGCGTCCATTCGCTCGTCACCGAACATCCGGCGGAAGTTGACCTCGTAGTCGGCCAGTTCCAAGTCCTCGTCCAGGGCAATTTCCAGCACCACGTTCACGGCCTGATAAAACAGGCCGCGCTCGACGGTGTTGTCGTTGTACTGCAGGAACGCCTCCACCAGGTCCTTGGCTTTCTCGTGCTTTTGCAGGGCGAGGTAGATCAACAGCTTGAGTTCCAGAATGGTCAACTGCCCCCACGCGGTGTTGTCGTCGAACTCGATGCCAATCAGCGTAGTGATGTCGGTGTAGTCGTCCAGCTCGCTGGCTTCCAGACGCTGGGCCAGGGTTCTCAGGCCGACCTTGCTCAGGCTGTGCAGGTTCAGGATGTCGGCGCGGAATTCAAGCGCCTTGTTGGTGTTGTCCCAAATCAGGTCTTCCACCGGATAAATTTCCGAATAACCCGGCACCAGGATGCGGCAGGCGTTGGCGCCGAGGTCGTCGTAAACGGCCATGTACGCTTCCTTGCCCATCCCTTCGAGAATGCCGAACAGGGTCGCGGCCTCCAGTGCGTTGGCATCCTCCCCTTCACTGGAAAAATCCCACTCGACGAACGGGTAGTCCGCCGCGGCACTGAAGAAACGCCACGACACCACGCCGCTGGAATCGATGAAATGCTCGACGAAATTGTTCGGTTCGATGACCGCCTGGCCTTCGAAGGTCGGAGGCGGCAAGTCGTTGAGGCCTTCGAAACTACGGCCTTGCAGCAACTCGGTGAGGCTGCGCTCCAACGCCACTTCAAAGCTTGGGTGAGCGCCGAACGAAGCGAACACCCCGCCGGTGCGCGGGTTCATCAGCGTCACGCACATCACCGGGAATTCGCCCCCCAGCGAGGCGTCCTTGACCAGCACCGGGAAGCCTTGCTCCTCCAGCCCCTGAATACCGGCCAGGATGCCCGGGTATCGGGCGATCACTTCCAGAGGTACATCCGGCAAGGCGATCTCTCCCTCCAGGATCTCGCGCTTGACGGCCCGCTCGAAAATCTCTGAAAGGCACTGCACCTGGGCTTCGGCCAGGGTATTGCCTGCACTCATGCCGTTGCTGAGGTAAAGGTTCTCGATCAGGTTGGATGGGAAATAGACCGTTTCCCCATCCGACTGCCGCACGAAGGGCAACGACACGATGCCGCGCTGGGTATTGCCAGTGTTGGTGTCGTAGAGGTGCGAGCCGCGCAGTTCGCCATCACGGTTGAATATCTTCAGGCAGTACGGGTCGAGAATTTCGCTTGGCAATTCATCGTTCGGGCCTGGTTTGAACCAGCGCTCGTTGGGGTAATGGACGAATTCGGCGGTGGCGATGTCTTCGCCCCAGAACTGATCGTTGTAGAAGAAATTGCAGTTCAACCGCTCGATGAACTCGCCCAGCGCCGAGGCCAGAGCACTTTCCTTGGTCGCCCCTTTGCCGTTGGTAAAACACATCGGCGAATGGGCATCCCGGATGTGCAGCGACCAGACGTTGGGCACAATGTTGCGCCACGAGGCGATCTCGATCTTCATGCCCAGCTCCGCGAGGATTCCGGACATGTTGGCGATGGTCTGCTCCAGCGGCAGGTCCTTGCCGAGGATGTAAGTGTTGGCCGGGGCGCCCCCCGCTTCATGCAGCGCCGGCATCAACAACGCCTGCGCGTCGGCGTCGAGGTTCTCGACTTCCTCGATCACGAACTCAGGCCCGGCCTGCACGACCTTTTTCACGGTGCAGCGATCGATCGACCGCAGGATGCCCTGGCGGTCTTTTTCCGAGAGGTCGGCAGGCAGCTCGACCTGAATCTTGAAGATCTGGTTGTAGCGGTTTTCCGGGTCGACGATGTTGTTCTGCGACAGCCGGATGTTGTCGGTCGGGATATTGCGCGTCTGGCAATACAGCTTGACGAAATACGCCGCACACAAGGCCGACGACGCGAGGAAGTAGTCGAACGGGCCCGGGGCCGAGCCATCGCCCTTGTAACGAATGGGCTGGTCGGCAATGACCGTGAAGTCGTCGAACTTGGCTTCGAGTCGCAAGTTGTCGAGAAAGTTGACCTTGATTTCCATGGGGGGTACCGGCAGCGAAAAACGAATGGCGGCCATTATCCGGTTTTTCAGCGGAAAGTCTTGCGGCGCCGACAGAGTCGCCGCTCAGGCGTGCGGGGTGAGCGCCTGATGAACAGGGTGCAAGTGAGATGAACCTCCGGCGCGCCGGAGGTGAGCGGGAGACCCGTCACCTGAGGCCAGCCGGAGGCTGAGGGGAAACGCCCCCGATGTCAGCGAATGTCCGAGGCGGAATGCCGTTCGGGCACTTGTTTGTCCTCGTCACCCCAGGTGCGGTTGACCCGCAGCCCGCGAATCACGGCCGGGCGATTGGCAATCTCTTCGGCCCAGCGCTGGACATGGGTGTAGCTTTTCGCATCGAGGAATTCTGCGGCGTTGTAGACCGTACCGCGCACCACTTGGCCATACCAGGACCAGACCGCAATGTCGGCGATGGTGTAGCTGTCACCGGCCAGGTAGCGGCTCTCGGCCAGACGACGGTCGAGCACGTCCAACTGACGCTTGGCTTCCATGGTGAAACGGTTGATGGCGTATTCGAACTTTTCCGGCGCGTACACGTAGAAGTGACCGAAACCGCCCCCCAGGTAAGGCGCCGCGCCCATTTGCCAGAACAGCCAGTTCAGGGTTTCGGTGCGGCCTGCCGGATCGGTGGGCAACAGCGCACCATATTTTTCGGCGAGGTACAGCAGGATCGAGCCGGATTCGAACACCCGGATCGGCGGTTCGACGCTGTGATCGACCAAGGCCGGAATCTTGGAGTTGGGGTTGATGTCGACAAAACCGCTGGAGAACTGGTCGCCCTCGCCGATGCGGATGAGCCACGCATCGTATTCGGCGTCGGTTTTGCCCAGGGCCAGCAGCTCTTCGAGCAGGATGGTGACTTTCACACCGTTGGGGGTCGCCAGCGAGTAGAGTTGCAACGGCTGCTTGCCCACGGGCAGGTTTTTTTCATGGGTCGGGCCCGCCACCGGGCGGTTGATACTGGAGAAGTGCCCACCGGATGCTGCTTCGTTTTTCCAGACCTTGGGCGGAACGTATGCGTCTTTCGTCATGAAACAAACCTCTAGAGTGGGTCACTGTTGGGGGCGCCGTGGCCCGCGGCAAACCTTTGCCACGGGTCATGACCGGACCGGCATGAGATCGGAGCGGTTCGGGGTATCGGGTTACCTTGGGGCGCCTCAATCACATTTCAATCAGAGAAACGACCATGCACCCAGCCTTTTCCGGCACCAAGATCGCGCTACTGTGCGATGACCAATTGCTGATCTACCAGCGTGACGACAAACCCAGCATTCCCTGGCCCGGGCTCTGGGACTTGCCCGGAGGCGGACGCGAACACGATGAAACGCCCGAAGCATGCGCCCTGCGCGAAGCATACGAAGAATTCGGCCTGGCCCTGAACCCGGCCTGGATCGTCTACCGACGGGTCTATCGGGGCGCGGGCAACAATGGCCTGGACACCTGGTTCATGGTGGCCGAGGTTCCGTCGGGGCTGTTCGGCCAGATCACCTTCGGCGATGAAGGCCAGCGCTGGCGCATCAGTACCGTCGACGCCTACCTGGCGATGGAGGACGCCATCCCGCACCTGCAAGACCGGTTGCGCGACTGGACGAACGCGGTCTCGGCTAGCCGGTAGAGGTCGAAGGCGCTCGACCGAACAGGGGCGCCAACTGATCCGCTGGGACCGCACGGCTGAAATGAAAGCCCTGCACTTCATCGCAGGGGTGACGCCGCAGGCATTCCAACTGGGCTTGGGTTTCCACACCTTCCGCGGTCACGGTCATGCCCAGCGAACGCCCCAGGTCGATCATCGCCTGGACGATGGCCAGATCATTGCCCCGCTCTGTGAGGTGAGCAATAAAGCTGCGGTCGATCTTGATGCCGTCCAGCGGGTATTGACGCAAATACGCAAGGGATGAGAAACCCGTGCCGAAATCGTCCAGGCTCAAGCGCACTCCCAGCGTACGCAGCGCGGTCAACGCCGCCTTCGCGCCTTGGGCGTGGTCCAGCAGCACCCGTTCGGTGATTTCCAGCTCCAGACGGCGCGCAGACAGGCCGCTGCCATGCAGGGCCTGGGCGACCACCGCCACGATGTCTTCTTGGTCGGCCAACTGGCCGGGGGACAGGTTGACCGACAGGCCAACCTCTGGGGGCCAATCCATCGCATCACGGCAGGCCCGTTCCAGTACCCAGCGCCCTAACGGCTGGATCAGACCGGTGTCTTCGGCCAGCGTGATGAAGGCGTCCGGCGGCAACAGGCCCCGCTCCGGGTGCTGCCATCGCACCAGCGCCTCGAGGCTGCGCAGCGACCCGTCGACCGTCGCGTACCGCGGCTGGTAGTGCACGCACAGTTGATCGTTCAGCAATGCCGTGCGCAGCTCGTGCTCCAGCTGTCGACGCGCCAGCAAGTGGGTCTTCATGCTGTCGACGTAGAACCGCCAGGTGTTGCGGCCCGCCGCCTTGGCCTGGTACAGGGCGATGTCACCCATGCTCAACAGCTCTGCGCCGGTGTGGCCATCGGCGGGGGCCCGGGCGATGCCGATGCTGGTGCCGATGAACACGGTCTGCCCTTCCACCTCAATCGGACGGCACACCTCCTCGACCAGCCGGCTGCACAGCGCCACGACGTCGCCCTCGCCCACTTCGCCGACCAGCACCACGATGAATTCGTCCCCGCCCAACCGCGCCACCATGTCGCCGTCGTGCACGTGGGCCTGCAGACGCCGGGCGACTTCTTGAAGCACGCGATCACCCACAGCGTGCCCCAGCGCGTCATTGATAGGTTTGAAACGATCGAGGTCCAGGCTCAATACGGTCAACGGCCAGGTCACCGGGTGGCCGAGGTGTTCGTCGAGAAACTGATGCAGGCGGAAGCGGTTCGCCAGCCCCGTCAACGAATCGTGCAACGAGAGTTGGCGAAAACGCTGTTCGCTGCCGCTGAGTTCCAGTTGGCTGGCATGCAGCGCCTGGAACTGCGCGTCGATCTGTCGCGCCAGCGTCCAGGCGTAGCGCACCAGCATGGCGAGAACGACCGCCAGCAGCAGAACGCCGGAAATAAAAAGCGGCAGGGTCTGTTTGAGTAAAGCCATGCCGGGTCGCGGCGGCATCCATTTCAACAGGATCGTCGACTCCAGCAAGGGCATGACGTCGTAGCCCGGCTCCGGCCGCTCGTACAGGGAAATACTCGGCAAGCCGTAGGTGTCGCTCAGGTGGTTCAATTTCACAGGGTCCAGGATGGTGACGAACATCATCACCGAGGCCGGACCGGGAACCGGCTGGATGGTGGGGTCGGACTCAGGACTGATGGTCGCCGCCGCCACCAGCGCGGGCACCCCGGCGACCCTGAACGCACGGACCAGGCCGTCGTTGCTTTGCGTCGATAACCGCGCGTCGCGCACCAGACCGTCCAGATCGCCTTCCAGCCAGTCGCCCGCCTGAATCATCGAAGGCTTGCCATCGATCACTGCGTAGCGGGTCCGGTCCCGAGCGTCGATGACCAGCACGCCATTGTAGCCATACAGTTCGTACGGGATCGGACCGACGTTGCGCTGATCATCGGCCCAGACCTTGTCGACGGTCATGTGCAGGTGTTTGTACGCTTCGCCCCATTTGGCGTAGTTGATAATGTTGCGCCCCACTTCATTGCGCACTTGCTCCAGGGTGCGGGCAATGAAGATACGCGAGCGCTGCTGGACATCGCGGTCCTGATTCAAGGCATTCTGCACCAGCAGAAAGCCACTGAGGCCGATCAACAGCAACAGCGCGCAGATCGCCGGGAAAAGACGCAGGATCAACTGACGACTGCGGCGGGTGGCGGCCCAGTCGGCGAAGTTGGTTTTGAACATGCAGACACCTGAGAGCGACGGTTACAGCAGCGACACGCAACGACCAATGATTGCGAATGGCTATCCTAACCGTCTGGTTCTGCAGGAGCTAGCGGTCATTCCTCGACGCGACGGGCAGTTGCAGGGCCACTGCCGCTTTGTCGATGACCGAGTGCACGTTGACGATCCGGTCTTCCTGAAACTCATAAAACACGTTTTCAGTGAAACGGACCCGCTGTCCGTTGACCGGCAGACCGAAGAGGTCACCGATGGGCGTGCAATCGAAGCACAGCCGCGCGGCAATATGGGGTGGATCGGCAATCAACCGATCAACGACGAAGCGCAGGTCGGGTATCGCCCGGAAGTCGTTTTCCAGCATCGCCTGGTAACCGGCGAGGTCGATGCGCTGGCCGTTGTAATGGACATCGGGCGCGACGAATTCCCCCAGATGGGACCAGTCCTGGCGATTCAGGCAGTCGATGTAGCCGAGGTAGCGTTCGCAAAGGGCTTGCTTGCTCAAGGTCATCACCTCCGTTGGCGCTGCACAGGCAGCCGTCGGGAGTTAGGGGGCAAGCGGGACGATTAAGTTCAGGATCAAGCCGGAATCGGCGGTTGCATGGCATCCCGTGGAGTCAGCCGTAACGGGGCATCCCAAGGGAACGCCACCTGCTCAGTTGCCCGCCACCTGCGCCACCTCACCGGAGGTCACCAGCGCCTTGAGCGACATGTCGAACCGTTTGAGTGCATCGACTTGCAGTTCACGCTGCTGGTTGATCTGCGCGGCAATTTCCGGGGCCGCCTTGTCATGCACCCACACCGAGCTCAGCTCCTGGGTGCCCAAGCCTTCGGCTTTGCCAATGTATTGAAGGTTGGCGTCATAAAACTTGGCGACGAACCGCGCTTCAACCTTGCTGTTGCGCTGGGTAACCAATTGGCTATAGGTGTCGAGCATGACAACCACATCGGGTCGTGCCTTCATGAGCGCGTCCAGATTGTCATAGACAGTGACCGACGCGAATTCCTTGGCAATGGAGGCTTTAAGCCAGTCGATGGCCAACTTTGGATCAGAGCTGTTGACGAACGCATCGCGAATACGCGAATCCAGCGCACCGTTCTTGACCCCCTTCACGGCGACCGCATGATAGTGCTCGAGGTAATTCAAGGTAGCGACGGTATTTTCGCTGTAAAGAACGCCCACTGACTGAGACTTGCTCAGGCCCACACCGCTGTCTGCCATGGGCATGAAGTGGCAAATCGGTTCGTCGGCTGCCGACGTCGCGGCGCTTGCGGGCACCGCGGCCACCAGGCCACCGGTCAATACGGCGACAAGCGTCAGCAAAGTGGAAATTCTCATCGCAGGTGTCCTTCGCAAACAATTCAACATGGCTCTATCCTGCTCCTTTACAGAAAAAAAAGAACACGTGATCGATGATGTTAACTATCGATTTCGCCAATGGTAGGCGCGCAGAGAAAGTCCTTTACGATTTATCGAATAAAACAACTTTCCCCTATAACCCAACCGACCGACTAGATGCCGTAGTTGCCCAGAACCTGTCGCACTTTACCCAATGCAACATCCAGCGCCGCCTTGTCCACAGACCCCAGTGCCAGGCGAATGGCATGGGGCACGGGGCTGGAGATGGCGAAGGGCTCGGCGGTCGACACCGCAACGTTCATGTCGAGCAATTCCATCGCCACCTGATCGGCCCTCGCTTCTTCCGGCAACGGCACCCACATGAAATACGAGGCGGGATGGCTGATAAGGTTCAGCCCAATCAGGCGCTTGTGCGCCACCGCCTGTCGGGCCCTGGCGTCCTCGCGCTTTTCCCCCTCCAGCCGGGCGACCGTGCCGTCCTCTATCCATTGGCAGATCAGCGCGGTCATGACGCCCGCCGTGTTCCAGGTCGTGGCTCTAACGGCACGCTCGATGGCCGCCACCCAGCGCGAAGGCGCCACGACATACCCGACCCTCAACCCCGTGGCGACATTCTTGGAAAACCCCGAGACGTACACCGTCAGTTCCGGCGCCAACGTGCGCAGCGCAGGCGGCGGATCCTCCGCCAGAAACGCATAGGCTGCGTCCTCGATCAGCATCAGCCCATGCGTGTGTGCCAGGCTCACCAACCGCGCCCTCCAGGCCTGATCCAGCACCCAGCCCATGGGATTGTGCAGCGTGGGCATGGCGTAGACCGCTTTGACACGTCGCAGGCGACAATGGCGTTCCAGCGCATTGAGGTCCGGGCCGTTATCGGTCAAGGGAATCGGCAGCATTTCAAGGCGAAGGGCCTCGGCCAGCACCTTGAACCCCGAATAGGTCAACGCGTCCACCGCCACGACATCGCCGGGCTTGAGCAGCGCCATGGCAATCGCCGCCAGCCCGTGCTGCGCTCCGCTGACGATGACGACCTCATCCGAACTGACCTGCAGGCCCCTCTCCGCCAAGTAACGGGCAAAGCAGGCCCGTTCATGGCCGCGCCCGGCGTGAGGTTGATAGCGCAACAAGGCGTCCAGATCTCCGCTGAGCGCCAGTTGACGCAAGCCGGTGCGCAGCATTTCGCCCTGGCCCGGCAGCGCGGGGTAATTGAAATTGAGGTCCAGCACACCGGCGCCCGGCGCTTGCTGATCAACCCCATGGCTGAGAGGCAAGGCGATTTCCCGCACATAAGTCCCCCGCCCCGTCTCACCGCTGACCAACCCCATCGCCTCCAGCTCGGCATAGACGCGAGATGCAGTCACCAGCGCGAGCCCTTCCTGCTCGGCGAGTTGTCGATGGGTCGGCAACCGGGTCCCCGGTGCCAGCGCCCCGGAGGTGATGTCATGGGCGAAGCGATCCACCAAGGTTTTGTAGCGCGCGGGCGGCATAAGGAATGCATCCATGACAATTCTTTGATTGTCCTGATTCTGCACCTTAGGCTTTCGCCCATGCAATCACGACTAGGACACCACGCCATGGAACATGCATCGCCGCTGTCTCGCTCCCACCTACCCCGCCCACGCGTATCCAGCGGCTGGCTCAACGGCCTGATCGGTGTGCTGATCTTCAGCGGTTCGTTGCCTGCCACGCGCATCGCCGTGCAGGACATCGCGCCCGTATTCCTGACGGTCGCACGCGCCTCCATCGCCGGAGCGGTCGCGTTGTGCTTGCTGTGGCTGCTCAAGCAACGGCGCCCCACCGCATCCCAAGTGTGGCCGCTGTGCATCGTCGCCCTGGGGGTCGTGATCGGCTTTCCGCTGCTCACGGCCCTGGCTTTGCAGTACGTCACCTCGGCGCACTCGATCGTTTTCGTCGGCCTGTTGCCGCTGGCCACCGCCGCGTTCGCCGTATGGCGGGGCGGTGAACGACCACGCCCGGCCTTTTGGGCATTCTCCGGACTTGGCAGCGCGTTGGTGGTGGGCTATGCCCTGGCGCAGGGGCTGAGTGCTTCTCCGGTCTGTGACCTGCTGATGCTGCTGGCGATCCTTGCCTGCGGGCTGGGCTATGCCGAAGGGGCAAAACTCTCACGGACGCTGGGCGGGTGGCAGGTGATCTGCTGGGCGTTGGTGCTGGCACTGCCAATGATGCTGGTGCTGACCTGGCTGAACGCGCCCGCATCGTTCGCCTCTGTCGGTCTTGCGGCCTGGATCAGCCTGGGCTACGTGTCGCTGTTCAGCATGCTCATCGGGTTCGTCTTCTGGTATCGGGGACTGGTGCAGGGCGGGATCGCCGCGGTCGGCCAGTTGCAGTTGCTCCAGCCATTCTTCGGGCTGGCACTGGCTGCCACACTGCTGCACGAAGACGTGAGCGTGGCCTTGGTGGGCGTGACCGCGGGCGTCATCCTGTGCGTCGTCGGGGCGCGGCGCTTTTCCCGGTGAAGGGGCTGGGGCGTCACTCGGTCACGGTCAGGGGCACGCGCTTGAAATACACCAGCAGGCCGCTCAGGCAGATCAGCGCCATTCCCAGCGATGAGGACAGCACCGGGTAGCTGTCGAAAAACACCACGCCGTACACGGCAGCGAAAAGGATTTGCAAGTACCCCAATGGGGCCAGGACCGATGACGACGCATAAACATAGGATTTGGAAATCAGCAGATGCGCCGTCATCCCCAATCCGCCCAGCATCAGCAGCATGGCACACTGGGACAGGCTGGGGGTGGCCCAAAAGAACGGCACCACCAGGCTCAGGATCGCCGTGCTGAACACGCCCACATAAAAGCTGCACACCGAGGGGCTGTCCGATTCGCCCGCCAGCTGCGTCAATACTTGATAGACCGCAAAACAGAATGCCGAGGCCAGTGGAAACAGCATCCAGAGCGAGAACCCCTCGCGGGTGGGATTGATGACCACCAGCACACCTATGAATCCGACGATCACGGACAGCCACTGCAGGCGGTCGGCGTGGATGCCGAAAACCAGCGGAGACAACAGGGTGACGAACGCCGGGGCTAAAAACACCAGTGCCGTCGATTCGGCCAGCGGCACATGCGTCAGCCCGAATAGAAAGGTCAGGCTGTCACCCAACAGGAACAAGGACCGCACCAGATGCAGCCCCGGCCTGCGGGTGTGAAAGGCCCGCTGGCGTTTTTCCCTGATGATCAGGCTGGTCACGATCAGGGTATGGATCAGGTAACGCGCCCACGCCACGAAGACGACAGGCAGCACGAGGATCATGGTTTTCGAGACAGCATCGTGGCTGGCGAACACAAACGCCACACCGACCATCAGCCACATGCCGAGCACATGACGATGGGGAGAAGAAAGCAAGCTCATGGGGCATCCAACGGCGGAGTGAGAGACAACAGGCGCGCTGCGCAGTACAGCACAAGTTGCCCCGGCCTCCAACGCCGGTTTGACGGCGGCGTTGCCTGGGCCAGCCACGCCGCGATCAAGCCCCTACGAACAGCCCGGCCCCGCCATTCGCAGCGATGCGTGGACCGGGCGTGGGAGTGTCGGGCCTACTGCGCCTGGCTCACTCGCCATACCGTATTGCCCACGTCATCCGCCACCAGTAGCGCGGCTTGCTGATCGAGAATGACCCCCACGGGGCGGCCCTGGGCTTCACCGTCCTGGTTCAGAAAGCCCGTGAGAAAGTCGATCGGCATGCCTGTCGGCTTGCCATCCTGAAAGCCGATGAACACCACCTTGTAACCTGACTGCGGGTTGCGGTTCCACGAACCGTGCTCACCGACGAACACGCCGTTCGAGAAGTTCTGCGGCATCCCCCGGGCGTCCGAAAACGTCAGGCCCAACGGCGCAACGTGGGTGCCCAGCGCGTAGTCCGGCGCGATGGCCTGGCTGACCTTGTCAGGACGCGGTGGCTGGACGCGCGCATCGACATGACTGCCGTAATAACTCCAGGGCCAGCCATAAAACGCGCCGTCCTTCACCGACGTCAGATAATCGGGCACCAAGTCGCTGCCGATCTCATCCCGCTCGTTGACCACTGTCCAGAGTTCCGAGGTGCCCGGTTTCCAGGCCAGACCGTTGGGGTTACGCAGGCCACTGGCAAACAGACGTTTCTGGCCGGTCCGGGGGTCGACTTCCCAGATTGCGGCGCGGCCCTCTTCGGCTTCCAGACCATTCTCGCCGACGTTGCTGTTGGACCCGACCGTTACATACAGCTTGCTGCCGTCGCCATTGGCAACGATGTTTTTGGTCCAATGGTGATTGATGCCGGCAGGCAAGTCAGTCACCTTGACCGGCGTGGCGGTGATCTCGGTCTGCCCGTTCTCATAAGGCACCTTGACCACGGCATCAGCATTGGCGATGTACAACTCATTGCCCACCAGCGCCATCCCGAACGGCGAACTCAACCCACTGATGAAGACCGTACGCACTTCAGCCTTGCCATCACCATCGGCGTCGCGAAGCAAGGTGATGCGATTCGCGCTCTGCGCGTCCGCCCCTGCCCGCGACATCACGATGCCAGCCGCTGTGCGCTTGGCCCAGGCCATCAGGCCAGAGCCACCGTCGGTAGTCCCCTCCGGCTTGGGCGGCGTGTTGCTTTCTGCTACCAGCACATCGCCATTCGGCAGTTTGTACAACCAGCGCGGGTGCTCAAGACGGTCCGCCAGCGCCTGCACCTTGAAACCGGGTGGCGCGACAGGCGCATGGGTGCCCTGCCAACCCACCGCCTTTGACACCTTCACCGTCGGAATCAACGACTGCGTCGGCTCGGGCAACTGTGGCTTGGGGCCAACGCCTGCCTGAAAGGGTAATTTGGCGTTTTCGCCGCAGCCGCCGAGCAAGGCCGCGGCGGTCATCAACAGGGCAAGGCGCTGTACCGTCATCATTGTTCTAACCTCTTCTTCGGCCCTTCGTGGGCCACGTCTGGACATCCAATCGGCGAAATTATCGCCCTGTCTTCCGCCACCAAACAGCTGGGCAGGTACAAATGACCTTTGTTGCAAGGGCACGAATCAAACGACCCCGCCTGTCGTGCAAGGGTTCAATGTAGGCGGTGGTGAGGGAACGTGACGCGCGCGTCCGCGGTCAGGAAACCAGAGGGAACACGATGAAGACATGGCACAGGCGCGCACTCATTTCAAAGGCACTGACCTTCGGCGCCGTCGCCTGGGTATTGCCCACGGGGTTCGCTGGAGCAAAAACGATGCACGCGCTCGAGACACTGCTATTGCAGCGCAATGACTGGGTACCGAACAATCCGACCCTACCGGTGCTGCATTACCGCGACGTCGTTACCGATGGCGATGTCGCTTCGGCCATGGAAGCCTTGTTCACCCGCAATGGCTGGAAACCGGCATGGCGGGACGGTGTGTTCGATTACCACCACTACCACTCCACCGCCCATGAAGTACTCGGCTTCGCCGCGGGCAGCGCACGGCTGATCCTGGGAGGCCCACAGGGCGTGGAGGTCACCGTGAACAAGGGTGATGTCGTGCTGCTGCCTGCCGGGACGGGCCACTGTCGGTTGTCGGCCAGCGAAGATTTCCTGGTCGTGGGCGGCTATCCGCCGGGCCAGAACTGGGACATCTGCCGGGAGGCACCGACCGAGGCGATGATCGAGCGCATCGCGCGTCTGCCGTTTCCGAACAGCGACCCAGTGACCGGGAACCGCCCTCCGTTGACGGCCCACTGGCAGGGTCATTGAAAGTCTTGGCCAGCGTGTGTCCAGTCGGCACCCTCAAGACCAGGCCAATGCGATGCGGCTTTCGAACGCCCGCGCCTGGCCGGTCACCGGATCCGTAAAGCGCAGCCCTTGCGCCAGCAGCTTCAGCGGCTTGTCATAGTCGTCGACAGCGTCTTTCACGACCTCGGGGTAAAACGGGTCATTGCAGATCGGTGCGCCCAGCGCCGCCATGTGCACGCGCAATTGATGCTTCTTGCCCGTCACCGGAAATAATCCGTAACGGCACAGTTCGCCGTGGCGCTCACAGACCTCTATCCGGGTTTCGGTGTTGCTGGGCCCGTCCCCTTCCGTCATGCGAAAAAAAGGTTCGCCATCCACCAATCGGCTTTTATGGACGCGGGGAAACGCCAGTGCTGGCAGCGCACGCGCAATGGCTTCGTAACGTTTTTCGATGCGTCGCGTCGGGAACAACGCCTGATAGGCCGAACGACTGCCCTTGTTGGCCGAGAACAGCACCAGCCCAGCTGTGTGGCGGTCGATACGGTGCAGCGGTACCAGGTGCGGATTGTCGAGTGTGCGAATCAAGCGCCGCAACAACGTTTGCTCCACGTATTCGCCGGACGGGGTGACCGGCAGAAAATGCGGTTTGTCCGCGACGACCAGGTGTTCATCGGCGTAAAGGATCTGCTCCTGGACCGGGATCGGCGTCTCGTTGGGTACTTCGCGGAAATAGTGGATGCGCAGCCCTTCACGGTACGGCAGATCCAGCGCGACGGGCTGGCCCTGGCCGTCGAGCACACGCCCCCGGAGAAAGCGGTCCACCCATTGCTCTCGGCTGATCGCACTAAAGCGCGCGCACAGGCAGTCGAGCACCGTCAACCAGGGGCCTGGGGGCAGATACAGGGTGCTGGCCTGGCTGGTGGCGGGTAGGAATGCAGAATCGGACATGGGTCTCTCGGAGGTCATGGCGTGAAGAGACAGCATTATCCCCTCAAGCGGCCGTCAGGCGCGAGCCATGCCGGCACGCGACGTTATGTCGCAGCGCAATCCACTACCAGTTGTCTGACATCTACATGACGACGGTAGCCGCTGGCATTCCTTTGTTCTAAAATGTTGCTAAATCGGCACGCAGGGGCGAAACCGAACGACCACGAACATCTTCGTGATCGAACCCGAAAGCCCTGCCAGACCTGAATTCCATAAAAAGAAAGCCCGTCCTCGACGGGCTTTTTTCGTTTTCAGCGTTTGCACCCCGCGCCCTGCGCGACCGCCGAACCGTAGCGTCGGCCCTGAACGCACCCGTTGCTCATGGCCCACGACAGATTTCGTTTTGCAAACTTGAGGTTACGCCATGCTGGTTCAACTTTTTCAATGGATCAAACGCCTGTCCACCGGTACGCCGGCCGAAAGCGAGGACAACTATTCGCAGTCGTTTTCGGGTGAAGAACATGACGTCGGTCGCTGGACCTTCATGTCGGTCTTCATCATTTTCACGCTGAGCCTGTACATCGTCGCGGGGCTTGGCTACTACGCCAAGGTTCATGTCTGGGACGGCATGACCGAAGCCCAGAAAGAAGCCGTCGCCAAGGCGATGGTGGTCGACACCCAGTACCTCTGAGGACTGCGACTGAACCGCTTCAAGCGCTCAGTCCCTCAAGAACATCACCACCTGACCGGTGTCGAACGGCCAGTCCAGCTCGGCGCCGGTGTCCACACGGCGCAGTACTGGAATGCGCAGGCTGTAAGCGTCAGTCAGGGCGTCACTGTCTGCGATATCGACCAGTTCCACCATCAGGCCATGCTCGACGAGCGTCATGAGCTCCGCCTCGGCGACCTCGCAGAGGTGGCATCCCACGGTGCTGAACAGCTGACATTCCGGCGGCATGAGGAAAAACCTCCCTCCAGAGAATTTCACGAACTGCGGCCATTTTAGGCCCGCCCTGGAATACCGTCGAGCCGGAAGCGACGTCGGGAAAAATCATTGGAAAGGTCCAGCAGCGGCTTCTCGAAGCAGCGGTAACCCACCCAGCCATAACACAGCACCGCCATCAGCATGACCAGGGTGAACAGCACGTTGTCCAACAGGCTGTTCGGCCAACCACCGAACAACTGCCAGAAGCGGCCAACGACACCCAGCACCAAAAGGTGCGACAAGTAGAGGGTGTACGACATGTCTCCCACCGCCACCAAGGACGAAGGCATCTTCACCCGCCGGCGACGCTCCAGCAGGGCCAGCCCCAGGACCAGGACGCCGAATACGGCGCCGACTGCACACATGCGCAACATGCCCTGCTCGTCGAACAGCCGGTAATACCCAATCAGCGCCACCCCGGGTACTAGCGCTACCGCGAGTGCACCGAAAATCATCGGCGTGGTGATCCGTGCGCAATGGCGACTGTAAAAAAGCAGCGCCAGCGCGACGCCAACAATGAACTCCAGCGCGTAGGGATGAAGAACGATTTTCAATGCGGCGTTGTAGTCCTGCCAGGTGTCGACGCTGTTGAAGCTCATCAATGACAACGCCCACGCCGCCAGAAACACCGGCAGCCATCGTTCGCGAAACAGCATCAGGCCAGTGAACACCAAGTAGAACCATAGTTCGAACAGCAGCGACCAGGCCACCATGACCAGCAGCACCTTGTCGTTGGGCAGCAACAGAAAGGACATCAGCAGATTGGACGAGCCATGCGTGCTGTTGACCAGGCTCGGCTGTAACCACACCGCCACCCACGTCAGAAAGAAATAAAGCCAGTATGTGGGGTAGATTCTCGAAGCTCGGTTGAAGAGAAAGCGTTTGGACTCGGCCACCTTCTGAAAACGCCCACGGCTGACAATCACCATCACGAAACCACTGATGATGAAGAACAGGTCCACTCCCAACTGGAAGAAATCCAGCCAGGGCGGGAGGAGAACGTCCCCGCCGGCATATTTGCCCTCGACGGCGGTCATGTGGAAAAGCACCACCCCCAGCACCGCCACGCCCCTCAGCGCTTGAAGGGAATAGATTCGCTCCATCGACTTCTCCTACAACAGACGTGCCCATGAGGGCGACGACAAATCAGGAAAGTCGAGAGGCAGGGCTGCTGTTGCCCTGCCCACTCGCTTTGCCGACAAGCATAGCCAATGGTCAGCTCGGTCGAGCGTTACGTTGGGACGAAGCTCAGGCTCAATCGTGACTGACTGCCCCGATCATGTGGATCGACAGGTCAGCGCCGTAAAACTCTTGCTCTTGCGTCAAACGCAGGCCCAGGCACTGCTTGATCAGGCCATAGACCCCAAACCCACCGGCAAGCGCGATGAACACCCCTGCCAGGCTGCCGATGATCTGGCTGACCAGGCTGACGCCACCCAAGCCTCCGAGGGAGACCTGGCCGAAGATGCCGCAGGCGAGTCCACCCCAGACGCCGCACACGCCGTGAAGCGGCCAGACACCCAGCACGTCGTCGATTTTCCAACGCACCTGAGCCGCCGTAAAACACCAGACGAACAACGCGCCGGCGACCGCGCCAGTGATCAGCGCGCCGACCGGATGCATCAGGTCGGAGCCCGCGCACACGGCCACCAGTCCGGCCAAGGGGCCATTGTGCAAAAAGCCGGGGTCATTGCGCCCGACCAGCAAGGCGGCGACCGTCCCCCCTACCATCGCCATCAACGAGTTGACGGCGACCAGACCGCTGACGCCTGCCAGCGTCTGTGCACTCATCACGTTGAAGCCAAACCAGCCCACGATGAGAATCCACGACCCCAGCGCCAGGAAGGGTATGCTCGACGGCGGATAAGCGATCAACTTACCGTCGCGGTATCGACCGTTACGCGCCCCGAGCAGCGTGACCGCGGCCAACGCCAGCCAGCCCCCTACGGCATGCACCACGACCGACCCGGCGAAATCATGAAAACCGGCGCCGAAGCTGCGCGACAACCAAGCCTGGATGCCGAAGTTGCCGTTCCACACCACGCCTTCGAAAAACGGGTAGACGAAGGCGACGATCAGCACCGTCGCACAGAGTTGCGGAGTGAATTTCGCGCGCTCGGCAATGCCCCCCGAGATGATGGCAGGGATCGCCGCAGCGAACGTCAGCAGAAAGAAAAACTTCACCAAGGCGTAACCATGATCGGCAGCCAGGGCACTGGCCGGCTGCAGAAAGCTCACGCCATAGGACACCCAGTAACCCATAAAGAAATAAGCGAGGGTCGATACGGCGAAGTCGCTGAGGATTTTCGACAAGGCATTGACCTGGTTCTTCTGCCGAACGGTGCCGACTTCCAAAAAGGCGAAACCCGCGTGCATGGCCAGAACCATGACGGCACCGATCAGAAGGAACAGGGTGTTGGAACTGTGAACCAAGGTATTTACCGCACTTTGCATATTTTCCATCGAGGGGCAGGCCTACAAGATGACGACGGCCCTGCGTCATGCACCGAGACCCACCGCTCAAACGCACCAAGGTTGCGCAGGAACATGCAGTACGAACCGAAACGGCGCACCACATTAGGAGAAGGACGATGACCACAGGGGCATGAGTGTTGATTTTTTGAGTTAGCTGTCCAGTTATCAGCGGTCCCGCCGATGCGCACGCCCTCCTTTAGGGCAAGTCGCCTCACTGGCGCACCACCGAAAAGCAAAAACTGTACCGGCGCTCAATGTGGCAATTGGAATGAACCTTCGCAAATAGGCCATACTCGAAAACCATTATTGCCACCTCAACGGAGAACACCATGGCTCGCCCGACCCCAGAGAAAGCCCAGGATATTTTGATGGCAGACTTCCAGACACTGGTTGCCGACACGGAAAAGCTACTGGCGCACACGGCGTCTCTGGCAGGAGAACAGGCCGATGAGCTGCGGGACCAGATTCAGGAGAGTCTGCTGCGCGCTCGCGAAACATTGGCACTGGCCGAAGCCACGCTGCGCGAGCGCAGTAAGGAAGCGGTCGTCGCCACCGAAGAATACGTTCAGAACAATCCCTGGCAATCGGTAGGTATCGCCGCTGGCGTAGGCTTCCTGCTGGGTCTGCTGGCCACAAGGCGTTAAAGGCTATGACAGTGGAAACAGGTCCATCCGCCCCGGATCAATCCTCCTCGCCGCGCCGTCTCGGTGCCGCGTTTCTCGGTTTGCTGCACAGCCACATCGAGCTTTTCGGCATCGAGCTTCAGGAGCAAAAGGCTCGTACGGTCAGCCTGCTGCTGTTCGCGGGCCTGGCTTTGGTGTTCGCACTGTTGTTGCTCATCGGGCTGTCCGCGTTGCTGTTGATTCTGGTGTGGGACACCTACCGGCTCAGCGGCATCATCGGCCTGTGTGCGTTCTACACCTTGGCAGCGCTGTTCTGCGCGATGCGGCTGAGATCCGCGATCTTCGATGAATCCTCGCCCTTTCATTCCACCCTGGAAGAACTGGCCAATGATCGTGAGCGACTGATGCCATGAGCCACCCCGACTCGCCTCAAACCCATAACCGTCGAGAGTTGCGCAAGGCGCTGATCCGCCTGCGCATGGAGATGCATCGTCAGGAGATACGTCACGAGTCTGCGCAGCTGATGCGTCCCCTGCATCGGATGCGTGGCATGGCGCATGACCTGCCCGGTTCACTGGGTATCAAGCACGGTCCCCTCTGGGGAGTGGGTCTCGTCTCGCTGCTCGGGTTTCTCACGGGAAAACGAGCGCGTAGCAAACAGGCTGGAAGTGTGACTCGGCTGATCAAATTCAGCGCCAGCGTGCTGCCTATCATCCGGCTGATCCTGCAGACCTCCGGCCGTCGCCACTGAGATGGCCATTTGGCTGCATTCTTGCAAATAAATTTCATCCGCCCCGCCTCGATGGTCATGTCGAGTCGGGGCGTGTTTTTTTGCCTGAATAACAAAGCCAATATTTTCTGAGGAGGCCATGTGATCGATGGGCAACCGCTAGCCTGTTTTCAGCCGTTCATCGATACCGCCACCGGTCGTATTGCAGGGATAGAGGCCTTGGGACGCCTGCGCCAGGAAGACGCCCGATTGCTGTCAGTCGGCCCGCTGTTCGCCGACCCCAAACATCCCGCCGCCGACCTGCGTCGGCTGGATCGGTTGATCCGAGACGATGCGCTCAGCCGTCTGCACGAGGCGCCGAGCGACTGGTTCCTGAGCCTGAACATTTCCCCTCGCTGGATCAGCCGCCTTCGCCCAGGGCAGTCGCTGCCCAGCCTGTTGCAACTCAAGCGACATGGCATCCCGGCTCATCGCATCGTGTTCGAGATCACTGAACTGGGTGGCGACAGCCAGCGCCTGAGCGACGTGGTCGCGCGTTATCGAGAAGCCGGCGCCAGAATCGCCATCGATGACTTCGGAGCGGGTTACTCCCAGTTGGATCGGGTGTTGGCCTTGCAGCCAGATATTCTCAAGTTGGACATGCGTCTGTTTCAGGCGGCGGCGAGGGGCGGTCCTAGCAGTGACGTGGTCAAAGCCTTGGCTCAGATGGCCGAGAAGACCGGTTGCTGGATCATCGCCGAAGGGGTGGAAACCGAAGCCGAATTGCATTTCGCGCTGGAGTGCGGATCGCGGTACGTGCAGGGCTTTCTCTTCGCCCAGGCCGAACAGCACTTTTTCGCCGCCGATGCGTTCGTCGAGCGATTTGCCCAGTTGCGCGATCGCTACGTCATGGAAAAAGTGGTCGAGCGCGAGCGCTTGATGAACCTGCGCAAGCAGCTCAGCCAACTCATGACACGATTGCAGCGCTGGGCCGAAGGCAACGCGCCACTGAGTGATTTACCGAACGTCGAGGAGTTCCCGTGGCTGCTGCGGTTCTACCAATGCGACCGCCACGGAACACAACTCACGCCCAACCTGGAATGGCGCCAAGGCGCCTGGCTGGCGGACGCCCGCTATCTGGGCCACAACTGGTCGTGGCGGCCCTACTTCTATCATCTACTGGCTGAAGGCTGGCATGAGCGGCGACTGACCCTGTCCAACACTTACCGCGACGCCACGAGCAATCAGTATTGCCTGACAGCAGGCCAGTTTTTCGACAATGGCCAGCGTCTGCTGTTGATTGACGTCGACGCCGCAGGCTTTTGACGCGCCACCCAGGCCATCTTCTGCTTGCAGCCCGATACACGAACCGGGAAGCTAGGCCGGTCATCACCCGTTGGAGTACCGGCCTTGGATTGGCACACCCTGCTCACGCGCGAGCGTCTCGGCAAAACCCTGCACAGCCCGGAAGAACTGGGGCGCAGCCCGTTTCACAAAGACCACGACCGCATTATCTTTTCCGGCGCGTTCCGTCGCCTGGGCCGCAAGACGCAAGTCCACCCGGTCACCAGTAACGATCACATCCACACACGCCTGACCCATTCTCTCGAAGTGAGCTGTGTGGGCCGCTCATTGGGCATGCGTGTCGGTGAGACCCTGCGCAGCGCGTTGCCCGAGTGGTGCGACCCGAGTGACTTGGGCATGGTCGTTCAATCGGCCTGCCTGGCCCATGACATCGGCAACCCGCCGTTCGGGCATTCGGGAGAAGATGCGATCCGCAACTGGTTCAAACAAGCCGCAGGACGTGGCTGGCTGGATGCGATGAGCGACGTTGAGCGCAACGACTTCCTCAATTTCGAAGGCAATGCCCAAGGCTTTCGTGTGCTGACGCAACTGGAGTATCACCAGTTCGAAGGAGGGACCCGCCTGACGTACGCCACACTTGGCACGTACCTCAAGTACCCGTGGACCGCCCGTCACGCCGACTCGCTGGGCTATAAAAAGCACAAGTTCGGCTGCTACCAGAGCGAACTGCCGATCCTCGAACAGATCGCCCATAAATTAGGGCTGCCGCAGATCGAGGACCAACGCTGGGCGCGCCATCCGCTGGTGTACCTCATGGAGGCTGCGGACGACATCTGCTATGCATTGATCGACCTCGAAGATGGCCTGGAAATGGAGCTGCTCAATTACCCGGAAGTCGAGTCGTTGCTGCTGGGCCTGGTGGGCGACGACTTGCCCGAAACCTACCGGCAACTCGGCCCGGATGACTCGCGTCGCCGCAAACTGGCGATCTTGCGTGGCAAGGCCATCGAGCACCTGACCAACGCCGCCGCGCGGGCGTTCGTGGAGCAGCAGGACGCATTGCTCGCCGGTACGCTTCAGGGCGACCTGGTCGAGCACATGGAGGGCCCCGCGAAACGTTGCGTGCTCAGCGCAAAAGACATGGCCCGCAAAAAAATCTTCCAGGACAAGCGCAAGACGCTCCACGAGATCGGCGCCTACACCACCCTGGAAATCCTGCTCAATGCGTTCTGCGGAGCGGCACTGGAGCAGTACGGTGGGCACACACCCTCGTTCAAGAGCCGACGCATCCTCGATCTACTGGGAAACAACGCGCCGGACCCCCGATGGCCCCTGCACACCTCGTTCCTGCGTGTCATCGACTTTATCGCCGGCATGACCGACAGCTACGCCAGTGAGATGGCGCGTGAAATGACGGGGCGCTCAAGCCCCGTTTAAAGAATGCCCTGATCGCATAAAGCCCGAAATCCGACTGGAGATCGGGCTTTTCTTTTGGGTGTTTCCAGAAAGGAAAACGCCATCTTCGGAAACGTCCTACACGTTGACGAGAGGAGTCCTATCGCCGACTCCAATGCGCTGTCGAATAATCCGCCGACCACAATGCCGTGTGGACCGGCCCCGACACCCGTCCACGGCGCCTCTATCACAGCAATTGCCCACGCGATCCTCAGCGCACAAGCGCTTCGGTTGCCCTGCCCCCGCCTGGAATCTTTCAATGCCCACAGACACGCTTCGAATCTTGTTGGTAGAGGATCACCCGTTTCAGCTCATCGCGCTGCAGATCCTGCTCAATAACCATGGCCTGTATCGGGTGACCCCCGCGCTCAATGCCGAAGAAGCGCTGGTCGCGCTGGAGCGCAGCGCCAAGCCCTATGACGTGCTGCTGTGCGACCAGCGCCTGCCGGACATGAGCGGCACCGAGCTCATCGACATCGCCACTCAGCGCAAACTGGTGAGTCACGCGGTGTTGCTCAGTGGGCTGGAGAACGCCGAATTGAAAGATCTCACCCGGGCGGCAGTCGAAAGAGGCGTTCCATTACTCGGGTGCCTATCGAAACCCTTGAACACACTGGAGCTATTGCAACTTATTTCGTCCCGATACGGTGACTGCTGATCGATACGCAGCATCTTATTGTTCGCTGCCGCGCTTCTTCGCCCAATAACGCCATCATTCAGCCTTTTTACCGCCTCCCGTTAAACGCGGTTATTACTGCGCGCGGAATTCGGCGTGTTTAATATTTGTAGTACCGCCCTTATGCATATGTAGGAACATTCCCAATCGAAATAAACACGCTTTCACTGATAACTTTTTTCACTCAGAATCGGTGCCAATTTTTAAACGCCAATGGGCGATAAGAGCACTGACGTACGGCAATACTCTTATTTTTGTAGGACTCTTCCTATATTCAGCCATCGCGTGATTATGTTCATGCGCGCGCCCACACCGCTGGGAAAACGTGCGCACCCTCTTCGCTGCCTGTTATGGATTGCCTTATGAACTCAGTTTTTATCATCGATGATCATCCCGTCATTCGCCTCGCCATCCGCATGCTGCTGGAAAATGAAAATTACGACATCGTCGGCGAAACGGACAACGGGGTCGACGCCATGCAAATGGTCCGCGAATGCATGCCCGACCTGATCATCCTCGACATCAGCATCCCCAAACTGGACGGGCTGGAAGTGTTGGCCCGCTTCAACGCGATGAACCTTCCCTCGAAAATCCTGGTCCTGACTGCCCAGGCGCCGACGCTGTTTGCGATACGCTGCATGCAGTCAGGCGCCGCCGGTTATGTCTGCAAACAGGAAGACCTCAGCGAACTTGTCAGTTCGGTGAAGGCGGTTCTTTCCGGCTACAATTATTTTCCAAGTCAGGCACTCGGCACGGCCGCTCATCTCGGCGGTGATCCGCACGAACTGGAGCGCTTCAAGCTGGTGAACGATCGGGAATTGATGGTTCTCCAATTATTCGCCCAAGGACGAACCAATAAGGAAATCGCCAAAGGCATGTTTCTCAGCAACAAGACCGTCAGCACCTACAAGACCCGTCTGATGCATAAACTGAAAGCCAAGACCCTGGTAGAACTTATCGAGATGGCAAAACGCAATTCTTTAGTGTGAGAAACAGGATGTCGAAGGGAATAAAGGATTATTGGACAATCATCGCGTTCGTATGCCTGAGCCTTGTTGCGCAGTTACAAGCCACAGCGGCTGAACGCTACGCCCTCTTGAGCCGCTCCAACCCTGCGCACATGGATGTCGCGCTGGACCGGGCTCAATGGCAATGGGTACGCAGCCAACGCGAACTGGTGCTCGGCACTTCGGCGCCAGATTACCCCCCCTTCGACATGACGCCCACCGGCCATGACTATGAAGGCCTGACGGCAGATTATGCGGGCATCCTGGCCAGGGCGCTGGATCTTCCCATTCGAGTGCTGCGCTATGAGACCCGCGATCAGGCCATGGAAGCCCTGCTCAAAGGAGAGATCGACCTGCTCGGCAGCGCCAACGGCTACGAAGCCGCCGCAAGGAACATACGGCTTTCTTCGCCCTATGCCGTGGACCAACCGGTACTGGTCACCCGCACTGGTGAGTCCCGAGGGCTGAACGATGGTCTCAATGGCCTGCGCCTGAGCATGGTCTACCACTACTTGCCACCGGAAGACATCAGCGCCCTCTACCCCAAGGCGCGTCTCCAGACCTTCCCTTCGTTCCAAAGCGCGATCAACGCCGTGGCCTTCAACCAGGCCGACGTCTTTCTCGGCGACGCGATTTCCACACACTATGTCATCAGCAAGGGCTACCTGAACAACGTGCAGATGGCCAACTTCGGCAAACATGAACCCAACGGCTTCAGCTTCGCGGTCAACGCCGACCACCCTGCCCTGCTGGACATCGTCAACAAGGTCCTCAAGGGCATCCCGATCGATGAACGGATCGCCATCTCCAAACGTTGGGGCGCTGGCGCAGACCGGCACCTGACCGACCAGAAACTGCAACTGACCCAGCGAGAAGAGCGCTGGATCGCGCAACACCCGACCGTACGCGTGGTGATCAACGACGCGTACGCGCCGCTGACCTTTTTCGATACGAGCGGCAACTTCCGCGGCGTCACTGCCGATCTACTGGACCTGATCAGGCTGCGCACCGGCCTGCGCTTCGAGGTTTCCCATGCGCCTGGGATGGGGGAGATGATGAACCGGCTCAGCCAAGGCCAGGCCGACCTGATCGGCGCCATGGTGCCCAGCGACGAGCGGGAAAACCGCTTCAGCTTCAGTCGCCCTTACATGGACAGCGCGTTCGTTCTGGTCACGCGCAAGGACCCTTCCAGCCCCTCCAATCTGGACCAGTTGGAGGGCAAGCGCGTGGCGCTCAACCTCGGCAGTCCGACGCTGGATTACCTTCAAAAGAGTTATCCGCACATCTATCCGGTAGAGGTCGATAACCCGGCCCAGGCATTGGACATGCTGTCCCATGGCCGGGTGGAAGGCGCGATCACGTCCCTGTTCAGCGCCAGTTATTTCATTGCTTCCCGCGGGTTGCAGGATACGTTGCAAATGCGCGTGACCGTCGGAAAGGAGCCCGCCCGCATTGCCATGGCCACTTCCCGCAATGCCACGGAACTGAGCAGCATCATCGACAAGGCGCTGTCGAGCATTGCGCCCGAGGACCTGGCCGTCATCAACAATCGCTGGCGGACCTACATCCCTGCGGGGCGCGGCGCCTGGCAGGATTATCAGTTGCTGGTCTATCAGATCCTCGCCGGCGCCGGCCTGCTGCTGCTCGGGTCGCTGGCGTGGAATGCGTGGATGCGGCGCCAGATCAAACAGCGTGAAAAAGCCGAGCGCGCGCTCAATGATCAATTGGAATTCATGGGCGCCATGGTCAACGGCACTCCCCATCCCATTTACGTCCGGGATCGCGACGGCCTGCTGCAAATGTGCAACGAAAGCTATCTGACAGCGTTCTCCGCCCAGCGCGACGACGTGATCGGCAAAAGCATTCTCGAAGGTGTGCTCAGCGATGCTCAGGAAGCCAGGCAATACGTCGAGGATTATCGTCAGGTGATGGCCGACGGCGTTCCGTTGATTCTCGACCGCTCCTTGCACATCGACGACCGCCCTCTGACCATCTATCACTGGATTCTCCCGTTCAGAGATTCATTGGGCAAGGTGCAGGGCATCATCGGTGGCTGGATCGACATCAGCGAGCGACGCCAGTTGATCGAGCAACTGCAGAGTGCCAAGCAGCAAGCGGACGATGCCAACCGTGCCAAAAGTACCTTTCTGGCCACCATGAGCCATGAGATCCGTACCCCGATGAATGCCATCATCGGCATGCTCGAACTGGCGCTCAAACGCGCCGACCAGGGACAGTTGGATCGTCCGGCGCTCGAGGTCGCGTACGATTCGGCCAGAGACCTGCTGGAGTTGATCGGCGACATCCTAGACATCGCGCGAATCGAGTCGGGCCGTCTGACACTGAGCCCTGAACGGGCCAATCCGCGAGCGCTCGCGGAGTCCGTCGTGCGGGTGTTCGACGGTCTGGCCCGACAAAAGGCCCTGACACTGCATCTGGACCTGGACAGTCGGGTCAATCTGGACGTATTGATCGACCCGTTGCGCTTCAAGCAGATCCTTTCGAACCTGATCAGCAATGCCATCAAGTTCACCCCTCAGGGCCAGATCCGCATCACGCTTCACGCCGAAGAGGCCGCCAGCGAGCAACAGGTCCGCCTGCACGTGGCGATCCAGGACAGTGGCATCGGCATCAGCGCAGCGGATCAGGCGCGCCTGTTCGCCCCTTTCGCCCAGGCCGACAACACGGGGCAAATGGCTCGCAGCGGCGCGGGGCTTGGCTTGGTCATCTGTCGCAGCCTGTGCGAAATGATGGGCGGAACCCTGACACTCGACAGCGAGCCCGGCCAGGGAACACGGGTAGAGATGATCTTCGACCTGACCTGTCTCGAGCCCGTGGCCACCACCCCGGCAATGAGGGATCACACCGAAAACGAAAGGACCACACTGGCCATTCTGGTCGTCGACGATCACCCTGCCAATCGTCTGCTGCTGTGTCAGCAGCTGGAGTTTCTGGGGCATCGTTGCGACGTGGCCGAGCAGGGAGCCCAAGGGCTCGAGCGGTGGCAGGCCCGCCATTTCGACTTGGTAATCGTCGACTGCAACATGCCGGTGATGAATGGGTACGATCTCGCGCGTGCGATTCGCAGCCAGGAGCACGCGACCGGCCGGACGCCGTGCACCCTGCTGGGATTCACCGCCAATGCCCAACCCGAAGAAAAGCAGCGCTGCCGCGACGCCGGCATGGACGACTGCCTGTTCAAACCCATCAGCCTGACCGCACTCAATGACCGCCTCGCGCGCATCACCCCCACGCCTGCAGCGAAGGCACCGGAGGCGAGCCAGCTCCCCTTTGAAATGGACAGCATTGTGACGTTGACCGGCGATCGGCCTGAGATGATCGAGCACTTGATCAAACAGCTGATCAGCAGTTGCCGTGACGACGCCAACGAATTGCGGGAGGCGATTTCACGGGGCAATCGGCAGGGCATTCACGACACAGCCCACAAGATCAAGGGTGCTGCCCGGATCATCAGCGCCAATGAAGTCATTGCGTTGTGCACGCAGCTTGAGCAGGAGTGCGACGCCGGCGAGCCGATCGCCGTTATCGAGCGGTGCGGGCAAGCCTTGAAAGTCGCCATGGAAACCCTCGAGAAAGCATTGCTCCAGCACCGTCGAGGCTAGGTGCGTGCTGAGCGGGGAAAGTTCATCGCCTAATGCATCATGTTGTATAGTCGCGCCTGCAATGCCCACTTCACCTGGTGACCCATGTCCTACCCACTCGACGCCATCAACCACACCTATCTGGGTAGCAACGTGTATGCCCAATTGCGCAATGCGCTGATCACGGGCGGGTTGAAGCCCGATGACCGGCTGCGCATCCGGGAGCTGGCGAGTCAGCTGGGCACCAGCGTGACTCCTGTCAGGGACGCCATCCTGCAGTTGGCCAAAGAGAAAGCACTGGTATTGAAGACGCCCAAGGACATTCGCGTGCCGGTGCTCGACAGCGCAGCCTATCTGGAGATACGCACCCTGCGTCTGAACCTTGAAGGCCTCGGGGCCGAAACAGCCGCACGTATCGCGACCAGTGCCGACTTGCAGCGAATCGAGGCCAACATCCAGTCGAACCTCGAAGCGATCAATAACAACGACCTGACGCAAGCGTTACGGTTGAACAGTGATTTTCACTTCCTGCTGGCCGACACGGCTCGCATGCCGGTGCTGCGGGGGTATATCGACAGTTTGTGGATGCGCGCGGGTCCCCTGATCGCCCAGGCCTACGTTCACTTCTCGCTGACCATGGCGATCGAGCACCACCAGGAAGTGCTTCACGCTTTACGCAATCAGGACCCGGCGGCGGCGCGTCATGCCATTCAGACCGACATCCTCGACGGCAATCAGAAAATGCTCGAATTCATCGCCGTCAGTCAGGAAGCATTGGCCGAATAGCTTCCAGCAAGGATTTTGATTGACATACAGGTCACTCAAAAAACATGATGCATCAAACTTCACTAACAAGTGAGCAGGCTCATGAGCGAAAAAAAGAAGCTGTTGTTGACGGGTGCCAGTCGAGGCATCGGTCACGCCACCGTGAAACATTTCAACGCAGCCGGCTGGGAAGTCTTCACCGCGTCCCGCCACGACTGGGTGGCCGAGTGCCCCTGGGCCGAGGGCCTGTTGAATCACATCCACCTGGACCTCGAAAACATCCAAAGCGTCACGGACAGTCTCGCTGATATCAAGGCTAGGCTCGGCGGACGTCTGGACGCCTTGGTCAACAATGCCGGGGTGTCCCCCAAGGGGCCTGAGGGCAGCCGTCTGGGGGTGCTGGAAACGGACTATGCCACCTGGGTGCAAGTGTTCAATGTCAATCTGTTTTCCACCGCCCTGCTCGCCCGCGGCCTGTTCGACGAATTGGAAGCCGCCAAGGGCAGTATCATCAACGTAACGTCCATCGCCGGCTCGAAGGTGCATCCTTTTGCGGGCGTGGCGTACTCCACGTCGAAGGCCGCCCTTTCCGCACTGACGCGGGAAATGGCTTACGACTTTGGCCGTCATGACGTGCGCGTCAACGCGATCGCGCCCGGTGAGATCGATACATCGATCCTTTCCCCTGGCACCGCAGAAATGGTCGAGCGCCTCGTTCCGATGCACCGTTTGGGCAAACCCGAAGAAGTCGCATCGCTGATCTATTTCCTGTGCACCAGTGGCGCGTCCTATGTGAACGGCTCGGAGATCCATGTCAACGGTGGTCAGCATGTCTGACACGGCAAAGTCCGCTTCTCTCTGCGCACAACTGATGACTACCGAAGTACCGCGGGTGAGTCTCCACGAAGCGGAGCGGGTTGCCCTTGATCAGTACGGCTTACGTGGCCCGATCGAGCAACTCGACGGAGAGCGGGACCTCAACTTTCTGATCCGGGACAGCCGTGGCGCCTTCGTCATGAAGTTCGTCAACCCTGCTGAAGCCCGCGAGGTGACGCGGTTTCAGACCGACGCACTGGTGTACATCGAACGCCAGGGCAAACACTTGCCCGTTCCTCGCGTACTGGCCGCCCGGACAGGGGACTTCGAAGCCCGCGTGCTCATCGCCCAGCAGGCACTGACGGTGAGAGCGGTCAGCTACCTTGACGGTATCCCGCAAAATCTCGGCACTCCCAGCGTGGCGCTGATGCACGAACTGGGCGCGACCCTCGCACAGGTCAACCTGGCCCTGAAAGGCTTTGCGCCACCGGCGGCCCACCGTTACCTGCTGTGGGACGTTGGCCACGCGGAACGCGTACGTCCGCACCTCATTTTTCTGGACCAAGCGCAGCGCCCCCTGGTGACGACCCTCCTCGACCACTATGAGCGCCAGGTCAAGCCGCGCCTATCGGCGCTCAGGGCCCAAGTGATTCACAACGACCTGAACCCACACAATGTGATCCTCGACCGCGAGACCGGGACGCGCGTGGCGGCGATCATCGATTTCGGTGACGCCTTGTACGCGCCCTTGGTCAATGAACTAGGGACTGCCCTGTCCTACCAGTTCGACGCTGACGCGACCGATCCACTCTGGCGAATCAAGGCCTTCACCGCGGCCTACAACGCCCACATCCCCTTATTGCCGGATGAATTGAACATTCTGGGCGATCTGATTGCTACGCGCATGGCCATGGCAATCACCATCGCCCAGTGGCGTGCCTCGCTGTATCCGCAGAATCGCGCCTACATTTTGCGCAATCTGTCGGTGACCTGGCGCAACCTGCAAGGATTGATGGCCCTGCCGAGCGGGGCACTGACCCAAAGCCTGATAGACGCCTGCACACCGGAGGCCCTGTGAATACCGAAGCCACCCCACTCCTCGCCCGTCGTCGCCAAGCCTTGGGGGCAAGTTACCGGCTGTTCTACGAAGAGCCCTTCGCTCCGGTACGAGGTGAGGGTGTCTGGCTGTATGACCAGCACGGCACGCCTCACCTGGACGCCTATAACAACGTCGCCTCCATCGGCCATTGCCATCCGGCGGTGGTGCAGGCTATCGCCGAGCAAAGTGCGTTGCTCAACACCCACACCCGCTACCTTCACCCCTCCATCGTCGATTACGCGGAGGATCTGCTCAGCGAATTTCCCCAGCCCTTGAACAACCTCACCATGACCTGCACCGGCAGCGAGGCCAACGATCTGGCGTTGCGGGTGGCGCAATGCGTGACGGGAGGAACCGGGATGCTGGTGACGCGCTGGGCGTACCACGGCGTGTCGAACCTGCTGGCGCAACTTTCTCCGTCCCTGGCGACCGGCCTGCCGACCGCCTCCCATGTCAGGTTAATCGATGCGCCCGATACGTACCGCGGCAATACCTTCGTTGAGAGCGTCACCGCAGCATTGGAGGATCTGCGCGCGCACGGCATCCGACCTGCCGCGCTGCTGACGGACAGCATCTTTTCCAGCGACGGCGTCTTCACGCCAAGCCGGGGTGAGCTGGCGCAGGCCGCGCAACGGGTACGTGCGGCAGGCGGTCTCTACATCGCCGACGAGGTGCAGGCTGGCTTCGGCCGCACGGGGGCGCACCGCTGGGGATTCCAGCGCGACAGCGTGATTCCCGATCTGGTCACCCTGGGCAAACCGATGGGCAATGGCCACCCTGTCGCGGGCGTGGTCGGACGCGCCGAGCTGTTCGACGCGTTCGGCCATCAGCAACGCTATTTCAACACTTACGGTGGGAATCCAGTGTCGTGCAAGGCGGCCCAGGCGGTGCTCGACGTCCTGCGCCAGGAAGACCTTCAGGCCAACGCGCAGCGAGTCGGCGAGTACCTTCGGCAAGGTCTGCATGACCTTGCTGCCCGCCACCCTGCGATCGGGGACGTTCGCGGCCAAGGCTTGTTCATCGGCGTCGAACTGATCGACTCGCCCGCCACACGCCTCCCTGCCACGGCGTTGGCCAGCCACGTGGTCAACGGTATGCGACGCAGACAGGTGCTGATCAGCGCCACGGGGCCGCGCAGCAATGTGCTGAAAATTCGTCCACCACTGGTGTTCACCCGCGAGCACGCCGACCTGCTGCTGGAACAGTTGAGTGCGACATTGGCCGAACTGCCTTGACTTCCAGGGTTAGCGGTAGGGCAAGCGCGGTAGCGCTGCGCCAGAGCTCGCCTCATCGCGCATGAATGGTCTTTAACCCGGGTTGACCAAAGTTGGTAGCGGTGCCACGGTCTCAAACAGGGCGCCGCAGCACAGCCGCGGTGCATTTCCCCGACGATTTGGAGTAAAAACCCGCGGAAATGATGGGCGTGAAGGAGTGGCACAATTTCTGCTTCGAACATGATGCATCATGTTTTGAATATACAGGGGAACCTGAGATGACCCGCAGCAACGCAGAGGCCTTCGTCAGTTTTCGAGGCGTGGAAAAGAGCTACGACGGTTTCAAGACAGTGGTGAAACAGCTTGACCTGGACGTGACGCAGGGCGAATTCCTGACGTTGCTCGGCCCATCCGGCTCCGGGAAGACCACCAGCCTCATGATGCTCGCCGGCTTTGAAAGCCCCACCCAAGGCAGGATCTGCCTGGACGGCAAAGCGATCGAAAGCGTTCCCGCGCACTTGCGTGGCATTGGCATGGTGTTTCAAAACTATGCCTTGTTCCCGCACATGACCGTCGCGCAAAACATGGCCTTTCCGTTGGAAGTGCGACGGATCAACCGGCACGACATCCGCGCGAAGGTCAAGCGGGCGCTGGAGATGGTGCGCCTGTCCGAACTTGCTGACCGCTACCCCAGCCAATTGTCAGGCGGCCAGCAGCAGCGCATTGCACTGGCCAGGGCGCTGGTGTTCGAACCACGGCTGGTGTTGATGGATGAGCCGCTGGGTGCGCTGGACAAGCAACTGCGCGAACAGATGCAGCTGGAAATCCGCCGCCTCCATCGCGAGCTCGGCCTGACCGTGGTCTTCGTCACTCACGATCAGTCCGAAGCGCTGACGCTGTCTGATCGCATCGCGATCTTCAACGATGGAGTGATTCAGCAGGTCGACACCCCGCAGGCGCTGTACGAGCGTCCTGCCAATACCTTCGTCGCCACCTTCATGGGCGATACCAACGTGCTGCCCGGAAGACTCGACTCGCTCGACCCCGACCGGTGTCGCGTACGCCTGGACGCCGGTCAGCAGGTGTTCGCACGTCGCACGCCAGGGCTGGTCGACGGCAGCCGCACCTCGCTGTCGATCCGATCCGAACGGGTCACCCTGGATGGGGATGAGCGTTATGACAGCCGCCTGAGCGGGCGGATCGAAGAATGCCTTTACCTGGGTGACCACGTGCGCATCCGGCTGCGCGTGGGCGACAACCCCGATTTCAACGTCAAGGTGCCCATCGCCCAGATGCAACCGCTCTGGCGCGAAGGTCATTGCCTTTCTGTCTGTTGGCACAGCGCCGATGCCTCGGCGCTGGATGCGACGCCTGCCTAACCCTCCGAACCTCGATGCCTCAGGAAACTCGCCATGCTCAAGCCATTTGCTGCAATGACCCTGTTGACCGCCCTCCTCACGCCCGCCGGCTCAACGAGCGCCGCTGAACCGCTGACCGTCATCTCGTTTGGCGGCGCCGCCAAGGTGGCGCAGGACAAAGCGTTCTACCAGCCCTTCAATGCCACCGCAAAGGGCACCATCCAGGCCGGGGAATACAACGGTGAGATGTCCAAGATCCGCGCGATGGTCGAAACCGGCCAGGTCAGTTGGGACGTCGTTGAAGTCGAAAGCCCTGATCTGGTACGCGGCTGTTCCGAAGGCCTGTTCGAGCCCCTGGACTGGAGCAAGATTGGCGAACCGGGGCAATTCGAAAAGAGCGCCGTCAGCGAGTGCGGTATCGGCATGTACTTTTGGTCGACCGTTCTGACCTACAACGCCGACAAACTGAAAACCGCCCCGACCGGTTGGGCAGCTTACTGGGATACCAAGACCTTTCCCGGCAAGCGTGGGCTGCGCAAAAGCGCCAAGTTCACGCTGGAAATTGCCCTGCTCGCCGACGGGGTGAAGCCGCAAGATTTGTACACGGTGCTCTCGACCCCGGAAGGCGTTGACCGGGCGTTCAAGAAACTCGACCTGATCAAACACGACATTCAATGGTGGGAGGCTGGCGCCCAACCGCTGCAATGGCTGGTGGCAGGCGACGTGGTCATGACCACCGCGTACAACGGCCGCGTGACCAGCGCCCGGAATGAGGGGCACGCCTTCACCATCGTCTGGGACCAGAGCCTCTTTGACCTCGACAGTTGGGCCATCGTCAAGGGCTCGCCACACAAGGCCCTGGGTGAGCAGTACATCGCCTTCGTCAGCCAGCCCCAACAGCAGAAAGTGTTCGCCGAGACCATTCCGTATCGCCCTACCAACAAGCAGGCCATGGCGCTGCTGGACGCCAACACGCAGAAAAACCTGCCGGATATCGAGAAAGGGCTGCAGGTGAGCACACAGTTCTGGATCGACCATGGCGAAGAACTGGAACAGCGCTTCAACGCCTGGGCCGCGCGCTGAACGCCCCCCTTCCCAAACCCGACACCGCTGTGACGAGGAGTCGCTCATGCCTGACGCCCTGACGTTGGAACCACCGATGCCTGCCAATGCGCCTCGCGACCTTGCCTGGCGAATCCGCGCGGCGCGGCGTAGCCATACACGGCGCTCCATCATGCTGCTCTTGCCCTTGCTGACGCTGTTGGTGGTGGGCTTCCTGACACCCATCGGCGGGCTGTTGACCCGCAGCGTCGACAACCCGGAAGTGGCCACCGCCCTCCCCCGCACACTGTCGCTCCTGGCACAGTGGGACGGCCAGGCGGTGCCGGGTGAAGCGGTGTTCGGCGCGTTCGCTGAAGACTTGCGCAACGCACGAAGTCAGGGGCAACTGTTTGCGTTGAACCGACGCCTGGGCTATGAAAGCCAGGCGTTGCGCAGCATCCCTGCGGCAGTCCTGAGCAAACTGCCTGCCCCTGGCCAACCGCTGCGCGAACGCTTGCGCCAGGCGGTTCCAGCCCTCGATGACGTTCAAACCTGGGCCACGTTCAAAGCACTCGGGGCGCGCTATACCAGCCTTTACTGGCTGTCGGCGTTCGATCTGAAACGCGAAGCGGGCCAGATTCGCCCGGTCGACCCAGGCAAGGCGTTGTACCTGGAAGTTTTGCAACGCTCACTGGCGATCGCGGGGCTGGTGACGCTCCTGTGTGTCGTGCTGGGCTACCCATTGGCGTACTGGCTGGCTCGCCAGCCTCCCCGGCGCGCCAATCTGTTACTGATATTCGTGTTGCTGCCGTTCTGGACATCTTTGATTGTGCGCACGGCCAGTTGGATCGTGATGCTGCAATCCGGCGGCCTGGTGAACGACACGCTGATGAGTCTGCATGTGCTGGAGAAACCCCTGGCGCTGGTGTTCAATCGAACCGGCGTGCTGATTTCGATGACTCACATCCTTCTGCCGTTTCTGATCCTGCCGCTGTACGCAGTGATGAAGGGCATCGATCCGCGCTACACCAATGCAGCAATTTCACTCGGCGCTCACCCGCTGACCGCCTTTCGCCGGGTGTACGTGCCGCAGACGTACGCCGGCGTCGCCGCGGGTGCCCTGCTGGTGTTCATCATGGCGATCGGTTACTACATCACCCCTGCGTTGCTGGGCGGCCCCGGCGATCAGATGATCAGTTATTTCGTGGCCTACTACACCAACACCACCATCAATTGGGGCATGGCGACGGCCCTGAGCAGCCAGTTGTTGATCATCGTGCTCTTGCTGTACTGGGTGTACACCAAAGTGTCACGCTCCGCGCACACACCTGCCTGAGGAACCTGCCATGAAAAATGTCGATCCTTGGGAGATGCGCCTGCTGCGCCCGTTGCTGAGCCTGTACAGCCTGTGCATGTTGCTGTTCCTCATCGTGCCCATCTTGGTGATCGTGCCGCTGTCGTTCAACGAAGGCTCCTTCCTGACCTACCCCCTCAGTGGTCTGTCGCTGCGGTGGTACCGAGAGTTCTTCGGCTCCGGCGAATGGATGCAAGCCGTGGGCAATAGCCTGAAAATCGCCCCCCTCGCCACGTTGCTCGCGACCGTTCTGGGTACGTTGGCGTCGGTGGGCCTGTCCCGAGGCGAGTTCAAAGGCAAGGCACTGATCATGGCGATCCTGATCTCGCCCATGGTCGCCCCGGTGGTCATTGTCGCGGTCGGGTTGTATTTCTTTTTTGCCCGTCTGGGTCTGCTCAATACGTACACCGGCCTGGTGATCGCCCATGCAGTGCTCGGCGCGCCCTTCGTGCTGATCACGGTGAACGCCACTCTGGAGGGCTACAATCGCAACTTCACTCGAGCGGCTGCGAGCCTGGGCGCCTCGCCGTGGTACGGTTTTCGGCGCATCACCCTCCCCCTCATTGCACCCGGCGTGCTGAGCGGCGCGCTCCTGGCGTTCGCCACCTCGTTCGATGAGGTCGTGGTGACGCTGTTTCTTTCGACCCCGGCGCAGAAGACGTTGCCGATCCAGATGTTTGCCGGAATCAAGGAAAACCTGAACCCGACCATCGCCGCCGCTGCCACCCTGATGGTCGCTAGCGCACTGCTGCTATTGCTTACCATGGAAGCGCTGCGTCGGCGCAACGAACGTACCCGCGGCTCATGACGCCCGGACACCCTACGGCTGCGGTGCAGGATCGTACTTCACGGCTCGGCGGACGAATGACTGTCCATGACCTGCGTCATCGCCGCGGCGTATCAAGGAAGAGGCAGCCGCCGGGGTTAGCTGGTAGACTGCGCCCCGAAATTACCTAAGAGGAATGCTTCATGGCCACTAACCGCTCCCGTCGTCTGCGCAAAAAACTCTGTGTTGACGAGTTCCAGGAACTGGGCTTCGAGCTCAATCTGGAATTCAAAGAGGGTCTGGACGACCAGGCGATCGACGCCTTCCTCGACGCATTCCTGACCGAAGCCATGGACGCCAATGGCCTGGATTACGTAGGCGGTGACGACTACGGCCTGGTCTGCCTGGCAGAACGCGGCTCGGTCACCGAAGAGCAACGGGCCACCGTCGAAGCCTGGCTCAAGGGCCGCAGCGAAGTGACCAAAGTCGAAGTCAGCCCGCTGCTGGACGCCTGGTACCCGGAAAAGCCGATCAACCCTGCTTCCTGATCCGCCCGCTGCACGCGCCGACGAAAACCGCCCCCTGGGGCGGTTTTTTCATGGGGGCGCGGAATGGCCTGGAGCCGACGTTGATCCATCGGCGCAACGAACGCCTTTCAACGCGTTCATGACGCCCCCAGCCAGGCACCTGCAAAAATAGCCGCTTCTGACGGCGGTTTCCCGGCGCAAGTCACGCCACCTTGGGGCATAATGCCGCACAGGATCGGGCGACCCTCCATTTTCCGCGACAAACAGCTTCGGGTTCCGGTCCCTGTTCAGGTCACGAGGGAATTCATCCCCTCATTGTTCCCCTCTTTCTGCAGTAGGGTTTTATTGAATGATCAAATCTTTGCGTCCGCTGTTGTTCGCCTCCCTGCTACTGCCGTTTTCCCTGTCCGTTTCCGCTGCACCGATCAACACTGCGCTGCCGCCCAAGGTCGCAGCAGCGCTGAAGGCCAGCAAGCTCGATAACAGCGCCCTGTCGCTGGTGCTGCTGCCATTGACGGGTCCCGGTACCCCGACCGTCTATAACGCCGACGTTTCGGTCAACCCGGCTTCCACGATGAAGCTGGTCACCACCTATGCCGCGCTGGAAATGCTCGGCCCGACCCACCAATGGAAAACCGAGTTCTACACCGACGGCACGTTGAGCAACGGTGTCCTGCGCGGCAACCTCTACCTCAAGGGTGGCGGCGACCCGAAACTCAACATGGAAAAGCTCTGGCTGCTGATGCGTGATCTGCGGGCCAACGGTGTGCAGCAGATCACCGGCGATCTGGTGCTGGACCGCAGTCATTTCATCCAGCCGCAATTGCCGGTGTTCGACGACGACGGCAACGACAAGAACAAACCGTTCCTGGTCCGCCCCGACGCCCTGATGGTCAACCTGAAGGCGCTACGCTTCGTGACCCGCAATGACGGCGGCAAGATTCTGGTGTCGGTGGAACCGCCAATCGCGGCCATTCACATCAACAACCAGGTGAAGGCCCTGGCGTCCAACAAATGCACGGGCGACGTGCTGTACAACCCGGTGCCCGACACCGATGGCGGCATTACCGTGACGGTGTCCGGTCAGTTGGGGGATGGCTGCAACTCGCAGACCTACCTGTCGCTGCTCGATCACCCGACCTATACCGCAGGCGCCGTGCGCGCGATCTGGCAGGAACTGGGCGGCACGATCCTGGGCAAGGACCGTCTGGACGTGGTCCCCGGCAGCGCCAAGCTGTTGGCCAAGGCCTACTCGCCGGACCTGGCGGAAATCATCCGCGACATCAATAAATTCAGTAACAACACCATGGCCCAGCAACTGTTCCTGAGCCTGGGGTCGGAATTCCGCAATGAAGCCGACGGTGACGACGCCAAGGCGGCGCAACGGGTGATCCGTCAGTGGCTGGCGAAAAAAGGCATCACTGCCCCGCACCTGGTGATGGAAAACGGTTCAGGCCTGTCCCGCGCAGAACGTGTGAGCGCCCGAGAGATGGCGCAAATGCTTCAGGCAGCCTGGAACAGCCCTTATCAAGCCGAGTTCATGAGCTCACTGCCGCTGGCGGGCATGGACGGCACCATGCGCAAACGCCTCAAGCGCACTGCATTGCGCGGCGAAGCGCACATCAAGACGGGCACATTGAATACCGTACGGGCCATTGCCGGCTTCAGCCGTGACAGCAACGGCAACACCTGGGTCGTGGTGGCGATCCTCAACGACTCCCGTCCATGGGGCGCGTCGTCGATCCTGGATGAAGTCTTGGTCAGCATGTTTAACCAGCCAAAGCTGGCGAACACCACGCTCTCCCTGCAGCAGCCTTGACCGCCCAGGCGTGCGCCATCTTGACGATGGCGCATGCCTTTTTCACCAGCGCTGGCCGAGACCGAGCAACTCCGCATTCTGCTTGCGCCACCCTATCAGGCAGGGGTCGTCGCGATGTCCGGGAAAGCTGCTCTCGATACTTGATTCCGCCTTGACCGGGGCGGGTCGGGCGCTGCCCCCGATGATCCACCCTCTTCGCCACCAACAAGGTGGACAACGAGGCCTCCAGCCCCCATGAACAGGCCGACGCACACGTGCGCAAGCGAGTTCGAGTGAACCATGCAACTAGCCTAGGTACAGCGGGCATTACGCGTTGATCCTCCCGCTCCGCTTAGCCCTTGCGCTGTCCGTTTCTGACAGCAATGTCACCCACCGCGCAGTGGGATGAGGCTACCCTTCTACTTCCTACCCTCCACAGGACAACGCCTCAATGAAAAACACCCAACGATCACAGGGCGCGCTGTTGCTCTCGGGGCTGCTGGCTTCGGCATTGCTCTTGGCCCCTGCCGCCCACGCCGACGACGGCAAGCCCACGCGCGTACGCGGCGCCATCACCGCCGTCGAAAGCGACGCGTTAAAAATTCACAGCAATCGGGGGGAGGACGTCCAGGTCAGGTTGACTGAGAAGACCCAAGTGCGCGCTGTGAGGCTTGCCCAGGTCTCGGACATCAAGCCGGGCAGCTATGTGGGCTCGGCGGCCATCCCGCAAGCGGATGGCACCCTCAAGGCGCTGGAAGTTCACGTCTTCCCGCCCGAGATGGCAGGCACCGGCGACGGCCACCGCGCGTTTGACCTGGGCAAGGACAGCACCATGACAAACGGGTCGGTGGGCGATCTGGTCACCAGCAACGGGCGCACGATTACCGTTAACTACAAAGGGGGTCAGAAGAAAATCGTGATTCCGGATGACGTCCCCATCGTCAGCTTGACGCCCGCGGACCGCAGCCTGCTCAAGCCTGGGGTAAAAGTGGTGCTGCAAGCCCAGCCAGACGCTGACGGCACGCTGACAGCGCTGTCGATTTCCGCGGGAGAGAATGGCGTCACTCCGCCGATGTGACAGTTTGAACAAGCCCTGACGCACCGCACACCGGCGCCTCAGGGCAATCAGTCAGCGGATCAGAGGCAGGTGGCGACCACCGCCCCGCGTTGCTCGATCACCTTCGCGCCGGGTTTGGCGTAGAAGTTGATCGTCGTCGCCCCCCCCTTGCCGCTGACGTCGGCAAAGTACTCGCTTTCCGTGGTGTACACCGTGAAATCACCGGCTTTGCCATTTTCCATGAACACGTCGGCAACATCTCCAAACAGCTGCACGTTGGCCCAGCTCACTTTGATGCATTCGGCGACAGCCGCGGCTGGCTTCTCACTCGAATAGACCTGTGCCGGCCCGGCCGAACGCACTTCACTCATGCTCGTGCAACCCGCCAGCATCGCCAGCGCTACCGCTCCCGCCCAGTGTTTCATGACAGTCCTTTCACTCGAAAAGGAGCGATCTTAACAGCAAGGCGCACCCCGCCGAAGTTCCGCGACAGGATCGAGGGTGCGGCAATGCTGACCAGACGCTAGCCGACATTCAGTCATCCAGGCCAGGCGGGGGTGCCGCGGGCGCACCTTTGCCTGCCTTGGTCGGCTTGCCACTTTGGGAAGCGGCTTTCGGTTCGGCGGCAGGAGGCGCGGGGGCCGGTGCAGCGGCTTCCTTCTCGGCCATCGGCATCTGATCGATGGTGCTGAAGATTTCCTTGGGATCGATGGGGCCTTTATGGTCGATCTTCTTCTCGCCATCCTTGCCCACCAGGATCACTTGCGCCTGATCCTTGTCCAGAACGCCGAGCTTGAGCTCGCGAATGAGTGCCATGGTCGACTGAGCGTCCATTTCCTTGCCATTACGCTGACCGGCGAGCCCGACGACGGTGTACAGCACCATGCTGCGCTTGGCGAAGCCTTCCTTGTTGGCCGGTTCATCGAACTGCTTCTTGAGGCTGGTGAGCGTCGGGTCGACCGAACTCGAGGCAATGATGATCAACGGACGAGCCTTGCCGCGCTCCTGAGCCAGTGGTGTATCGGCATCGGCCGCCAGCAGGGGACTGGCAACGGCCAACAGCGCGGCGAGGGTCAGTGACCGACTTAACATAAGCACCTCCTTTGGATAACCATGCACTCATGATCGCGCATCGTGGCAAAAGGTCCAGCCGACAGCTTGAAAATTCAGGATTTTTTTCGATGGAAGAATGCGCCTCAGGATCGGAACGGCGCGGTCGAAGCCCGACGAGCGGGGCTTTGAGAAGGGAGAGCACGGCACGAATCGCCGCAATAAAAAAAAGGGCGAATCATAGGATTCGCCCTTTTCGACACCGCCCAGCAGAGCGGATTTTGTTTGGTAGGCGCGATTGGACTCGAACCAACGACCCCCACCATGTCAAGGTGGTGCTCTAACCAACTGAGCTACGTGCCTGCTGTGAGGCGGCATTCTACGGATATTCCAAAGTGTGTCAACGGCTTTTTTCACACTAAGCCTCTGAATATGCAAATTTTTTGCACAGCGTCCTCCGCGGCCCAGCTTCCCTTCTCGCATTGCGGTTGCAGACGTGAATTCTGCAGGGGGTTCTTCCAACGACTGCCGCTTGTCGCCGTGATGGCACTTAATCCGATCCTGGAACGCCCAACGGAGAACAGGACCCAAGACACGGAGATCACACGATGAATATCTCATTTGCTGCACTGACGCTGGGCTGCGTTCTGGTATGTGGATCGGCCACCGCACTGGCCGGATCGGCCACTCCCGAGATGGGCGCACCCCCCTCTCAGACCGGCCTCGACCCACGCACCCAAGGCAACGACATCCAGCGTCAAGGCACCGACATGGATAAGGGCGATCCGGCCATGGGGATCCGTCGAGGCATGAATTCCAGTTCGATGAGCAATGGCACCGGCGGCAGCAACGGTGTGGACCTGCCTGGCGGGGACACCACGGGCAGCGGCTCGACAGGCAGTGGTTCAAGCGGTTCAAACGGCGGCTCCTCCAGTGCCGGCGGAGCGGGCGGCTAACGGTTGCGGCATGCAGCTGGATAAAAGCATTGACGCTGGCTTCTCCATTCAAGCAAGCGCGGCATGTGGCAGGGCTTCGACAGCCCTGCCGTTCACAAGGCTTCAATCAACGCTCTAATTACCGGCGCGTCCGCTTCAGATGCCGAGACAGCGACGATCATCCCTAGACCGAATCGGCCACCCACAGCGAACACCGAGTACTTTAATTGCATCCCCCCTAGGTCGAAGGCCGTGCCGCTTGGCCTCGCGAAATGGTAGGTTGGGCGGCCTGCCCACCCACTCGAAGCCTTCCCATGACAACGCCCAGCGCCCGACTCATCTACCGACCGCCGACAGCCGATGATGCCGCCCGATTGTTCGCCATTTACAGCGACCCACGCACCCAGTCATTCAACCCCGCCGGGCCGATGAAATCGGTCGAGCAAGCGCACGCCCTGCTCGCCCACTGGATTGAGCACTGGCAACGACACGGGTTCGGCTGGTGGGCGATCGCCGTGCAACACACCCCCGAGCACGTGATCGGTTTCGGTGGGGTGGCGCACTACGATTATTTGGGCGAGCTGCGGCTCAACCTGGGCTACCGCTTCGCCCCTGAAGCATGGGGCCAGGGCTACGCCACCGAGATGGGCAGGCAGGCGCTCGACCACGCCTTCGCCAGGCCCGTGGTCCGGCGTGTGTGGGCCGTGGTGCGCCCTGATCACGCAGCATCGATCAAGGTCCTGGTGAAGCTTGGGATGCAACCGTGCGGCGTGCTGGATGACGTGCCCGGTCAGCCGGAAAGCCTGCTGTTCTGCGTTGACCGATGAGTCGAGGTCGCCTTCATTACACTCACGCGAAACCACCCGCGTCGGTTCTCAGTGCTACAGTCAGTCCCCATCGTCATCACAACTGGAGAGCACGCGAATGAACATTGGTTTTATTGGCCTGGGCAACATGGGCCAGGCGATTGCCGCCAACCTGATCAAAGGCGGGCACACTGTGCAGGTCTGGAACCGCTCCCCTGATGCCGCGCGGCCGTTGGTCGAGCTCGGTGCCCACGCAGTCGCCGATCCGGGTGAGGCATTCGCTGCCGAGGTCGTGTTCAGCATGCTCGCTGACGACAAGGCCCTGCGCGCAGTCTTGCTGGACTCGGGCCTGCTGCCACGGCTCAAAGGCCCCTTGATCCACGTCAACCTCGCGACCATCGCCGTCGACTTCGCCGATGAACTGGCCGAACTGCACCGCGCTCAAGGCATCGACTACATTGCCGCCCCGGTGCTGGGCCGCCCGAATGTCGCAGCCGCTGGGCAACTGAACATCCTGGCTGCCGGCCCCGCACAGGCCATCGACAAGGTGCAGCCGCTGCTTGATCTGATCGGTCGCAAGACTTGGCGTCTGGGCGAAAAAGCCTCGGCCGCCAATACCATGAAGCTGGCGACCAATTTCCTGCTGGTGGCCGCGGTGGAGGCGATGGGCGAAGCGGCTGTGCTCGTCAGCCGACACGGGCTCAAACCTGCGGACCTGGTGGACCTGGTCTCCAACACGATCTTCACCGGCCCGGTGTACTCGGGCTATGGCGCGCTGATCGGTGAACGCCGTTACGAGCCCGCCGCATTCAAGGCCGTGCTCGGGCTCAAGGATGTCGATTTGATCCTGGCCGCTGCCCGCCAGGTGAACGTCACCCTACCCGGCGCGGAGGTGGTTCAGGGCCATCTGCGTGAAGCGGTCGCCGAGGGCGATGGCGAGAAGGATCTGGCCGTGCTGGCTGAAGTCATGGAGCGCCGGAACCCGGCCTGAAGCCGGGATTCACCGTGTGGCCGAATCGTCCGGTTCACTGTGCACCACCACCAGCAACTGCGCCTGGACGTCGCCCAGTGACCGCAGGCGGTGGGGTTTCTGTGCATTGAAGTGCAAGGCATCGCCGCGCTCGAGAATCACGGTTTCGCTCATGAAATCCACTTCGACCCGCCCCTCATGGACGAACAGAAACTCCTCGCCCCTATGCTCCTTGAAAGTGGTGCCGGCAAAGTCGAAGGGGGGCCACAGCATGAACGGCAGCAAGTTGTGGTCGCTCATCGGGCGGGCCAACATCGCATAAGCCGCGTCCTGCTCGGGGCGTCCGAGCAGTTGGCGCTGGTCGCGGCGCACCAGGCTGTAAGCGTCCGGGTCAGCATCGGCCTCGCTGAACAATGCTTCGACATTGACGTGGAGCGCTCTGGCCAGCTTCAGCGCGGTGGCAATCGACGGCGTGTTGAGCCCCCGCTCGACCTTGGACAGGTAGCTTTTGGTCATGCCCGAGCGTTCGGCCAACGCTTCGAGGGTGACGCCCATTTTTTTTCGCAGCAGCTTCAAGCGGATGGACATGGATCGATCTTTTCCGTCAGACGGTAAACGGGTGCGTTGTCAATGACACCTTGTGTCATTAGTATGAATTTGTGTCATTCACGCAGCGTTCGACTCGAACGCGCTTCATATGAACATTCGCGCCGAGGCATGCCCATGGCCAAGACACTGGACCTCTCCAAAGCACAACTGATGACGCGCTCCAACGCGCAGATGGATAGTACGTTAAAAGCCGGCGACTGGACCCTGCGCCAGAAGCTGGCGTTGACCTGCCGCATTCTGTTCGAAAACGGTCATGACGCGGGCCTCGCGGGGCAGATCACCGCTCGCGGCTCGATACCCGGCACCTTTTACACTCAAGCATTGGGGCTGGGCTTCGATGAAGTCACCGCTAGCAACCTGCTGTTGGTCAATGAAGACCTCGACGTCGTGGAAGGCCACGGCATGCCCAATCCGGCCAACCGCTTTCACACGTGGGTCTACCGCGCGCGGCCCGATGCGCAGTGCATCATTCACACCCACCCGACACATGTCGCGGCATTGTCGATGTTGGAGGTGCCGCTGGAAGTGTCGCACATGGACCTTACTCCCCTGTACGAGGACTGTGCGTTTCTCAAGGATTGGCCGGGGGTGCCCGTGGGCAACGAGGAAGGTGAAATCATTTCCGGTGCCCTCGGTGACAAGCGCACGATCCTGCTCTCCCACCACGGCCAGCTCTCGACCGGCGTCAGCGTCGAAGAGGCCTGTGTGCTGTCGATCCTGATGGAAAGGGCAGCCAAGCTGCAACTGCTGGCGATGGCTGCAGGGCAGATCCGCCCCATCCCCCCACACCTGGGCCGTGAAGCCCACGATTGGGTATCCCGTCCCACACGTCATAGCGCCACTTTCGACTACTACGTGCGCCGCACGCTCAAAAAGCACGTCGACTGCCTGAACTGATCCCACCTCGTCCCGGCGGCACGGCGCGTCGCGCGCCGGACCCCAGGCTCACCGATGCACCACATCGACGCAATTCCCCGCTCCTTGCGCAGATTCGGGGCGACAGCGGCCCGCGCATACCTCCGTTAACCCCAGTTCAACGGCCCTGACGGGTTGGCATGCTTCATGCCTTTGTAATTTCATTCAAGTTACTTGAATAAAAATACGGTCCATTCAAGGGGATTACCGAATGATTCGTTTCACGCTCAAAGCCTTGTCCTTATCGTTGGTCACACTGTGCACCCTGTCCATGGCCCATGCCGATGATCTGCTGCAACGGATCAAGCAGAAACATGAAATCGTAGTGGCCACCGAGGCGCGCTTTGCGCCCTTCGAATCGGTGGAGAACGGCAAGATCGTCGGCTACGGCGCCGACCTGATGCACTACGTCCTCGATGCGGACCTGCCGGGTGTGAAAGTCCGGCAATTGGACCTGCCCTTCCAGGGCATCCTGCCGGGGCTGGACAGCAGCAAGTTCGACTTCGTGGTGACTTCGGTTACGGTCAACAAGGCCCGTTTCGATCAGTTCGCGTTCACCGTGCCGATTGCCGAATCCACCGTGGCGCTGCTCAAGCGCGCCGACGACAGCCACATCAACACCCTGGCCGACTTGAATGGCCGGGTGATCGGCTCGCAGGCGGGTTCCGGCCAACTGGCCGTGCTGCAAGCGCTGGACGTCAAACTCAAGGGTGAAGGCCAGCCGGGCATCAAGCGCATCAAGGAATACGTGAGTTTCGACGAAGCTTATGCCGACCTCGCCAACGGCCGCCTCGACGGCGTCGCACAGTCGCTGTCCAACCTGGGCCCGTTGATGAAAGCACGGCCAGGGCTGTTCGCCACGTTGCCAGAAATGGTCGGCCCGACCACGTATTTCGGCTGGGTCGGTCGCAAAGACGCAGACAGCGCGTCGCTGGTCAAACTGTTCAGCGACGGCATCGCGCGGGCCAGTCAAGACGGCACGCTGAAGAAGCTTCAGGAAAAATGGTTCGGCTTCACCATGAGCTTGCCGACCGACGCCATGCCGGTCCCCACCATTTGAGCCGCCGATGATGAACGATTTCGGCAGCCGTTTGGCGTTGTATGGGCCCGCCTTGCTTGACGGCGCGCTGACCACTCTGTGGTTGTGCGCCGTCGGGATGCTGCTGGGCTTCGTGCTCGGGGTTCTGCTTCATCTATTGGCCCACGGGCGCAGTCGCGGCGGCGTGGCCTTTACCCGGGTGTACGTCAGTTTCTTTCGCGGAACGCCCATGCTCGCCCAACTGCTGTTGCTGTTCTACCTGCCCTCGGCGCTCGGCCTGGACGTGCCGCCGATGGTGGCTGGCGCAGCGGCGCTGGCGCTGAACACGGCGGCCTATCAGTCGCAGATCCTCAGCAGCGGATTTGCGGCCATCCCCAAGGGCCAGATGGAGGCTGCCTCCGTATTCGCCCTCGGCAGGTTCAACACGCTGGTTCACATCCAGCTGCCTCAGGTCCTGCGGCTAACGTCCCCGGCGCTGATCTCCGAACTGATCGACGTCATTAAGGTGTCTGCGGTGGTGTCGGTCATCTCCATCACCGACCTGATGCGGGTCAGCCAGCAACTGGTTTCCCAAACCTACCGCCCGCTTGAGGTGTACTTGGTGATGGCCGTGTTTTACCTGGCGCTGACGAGTCTGTTGAGCCTGCTGGGCAGCCTGCTGGAACGCCGTTGGCGGGAGCGCACCTGATGCATGAATTAATGAGCTACCTACCGGACTTCGGCACAGCCTTGCTGGTGACGCTGGGCATCAGCCTGGCCGCGGCCGGAGCCGGTCTGATCCTGGGATTCGCGTTCAACGCGTTGCGTTTGGCGCTGCCCGGTTTCGCCGCGCTCTACCGTGCCTATGTCTGGCTGGTCCGAGGCACGCCGTTTCTGGCTCAACTGGCAATCATCTACTTCGGCCTGCCGGTCATCGGCCTGCGGCTGGAGGCGGTGGAAGCCAGCATTCTGTCCCTGGCGGTTTACAGCGGCGCTTATTTCGCCGAGTTGTTTCGCTCGGCCTGGGCCAGCGTTCCCCTCGGCCAAGTGGAAGCGGCGCGGGCCCACGGCATTTCCCGGCGCGGGGTGTTCTGGCACATCCAGGCGCCTCAGGCCATGGCCTTCGCCCTGCCCCTGCTGGGCAATCAGGTGATCCTGACAATCAAGGAAAGCGCGGTGACGTCGATCATCACCGTTCCCGAGCTGACCCTGACGGCCGGGCGCATCGTCTCCACCACTTTTTCCTACGTGATGCCCTACGCCTTGCTGGTGTTGAGCTACTGGCTGCTGACGTCCACCGTCGCCGCCCTGGCTCGCGCCCTGGGCCAGCGCATGACCCGTCATTTGCGAGGTTGACCTGATGAGTAACCTGCCCCTTCTCGAGCTGCGCGGTGTCGGCAAATCCTACGGCGCCCATCGCGTGCTCAGCGGCTTCGACCTGCGGGTGTCCCCCGGAGAAATCGTCTCGCTGATCGGCCCCTCTGGCTCGGGCAAGACCACCGCCCTGCGCTGCATGAACTTTCTGGAACGCTACGATGAAGGCGAAGTCTGGATCGACGGCCAGTTATTGGGCTACAGCGGCACCGGGCGCGCGGCCGCTGACTGTGACAGCGAGGCCAGGGTCGACGAAGTCCGCCATCCGGTATCGATGGTGTTTCAGCAATTCAACCTGTGGCCGCACATGACGGTGCGCCAAAACGTCATGGCGCCCTTGGTGCTGGGCAAAAAGATGGGCAAGGATGAGGCCCGCAGCCTGGCCGATCTGGCCTTGGGTCGGGTCGGCCTGAGCGCCAAGGCCGACGCCTACCCTGCCCGGCTGTCCGGCGGCCAGCAACAACGGGTCGGGATTGCCAGAGCGCTGGCGGTCAAGCCCCGTCTGATGCTGCTGGACGAACCGACGTCGGCACTGGACCCGGAACTGGTCGAGGAAGTGCTGCAGGTGATTCGCAGCCTGGCCGACGACGGCATGACCATGGTCATGGTGACCCACGAAATGAGCTTCGCGGCGCAGATTTCGTCACAGGTGGTCTTCATGGAGGCCGGACGCATCGTCGAGACCGGCGCCCCCGAACCGCTGTTCAACGCCCCGGAGACCGAGCGTCTGCAGCAATTTCTCAAACCGTGGTTCAACCGCAGCCTCACCCCTCGCGCGCAGGTCATCCCATGATCGCTGACAAGACCTTGCAAGCCGTGTCGGCCACGCGCTTGCAACACTGGCTGGACACTCTGGCCACCTTTGGCCCCGGCACCCACGGCGGGATGAATCGCCAGGCACTCTCGGAAGACGATTTTCAGGCCCGAGCCTGGCTGATTGCCGAAGCGAGAAAGCTCGGCTGCGCGGTCTGGACGGATGGCTGCGCCAACCTGTTCATCCGCCGCGAAGGCCGCGAGGACCTGCCGCCGGTGATGACCGGCAGCCACATCGACACCCAACCCACCGGCGGCACGCTGGACGGTTGTTATGGCGTGATGGCCGGACTGGAAGTCCTTCATGCGCTGACCGATGCGAACGTTCAGACCCTCCGCCCCATCGAGTTGGTGGTCTGGACCAACGAAGAAGGCAGCCGCTTCAGCCCAGGGGCCATGGGTTCCAGTGCCTATGTCGAGCCGGCACGGCTGACGGACTATCGCGGCCACCAGGACGCCGCCGGTGTCACTGTTGGCGCCGCACTCGATGCCCACGCGCAACGCTTCGCCGATTTGCCACATCGGGCAAAAATCGCGACGCACGCCTTCGTCGAACTGCACATCGAGCAAGGCCCGGTCCTGGAACAGGCAGGTGTCCCGCTCGGCGTCGTACACGGGATTCAGGGCGTGCGCTGGTACCAGGTGCGCTGCCGGGGGGCGTCGGCCCATGCTGGCACCACGCCGACAGCGCTGCGCCGCGATGCCCTGCTGATGGCGACCGCCGCGCTCGGCCCCATCGACGCATTGGCCGAGCGGCTGGCCGGCGAGAACAAGCGCCTCACGTTCGGACGCTGGAACGTTCATCCCAACGCGATCAACACCATCGCCGGCGAAGTGACCTTCAGCATCGATTTTCGGCATTCCGACCCGGCGGTGCTCAATGCTTTCGATGCCGATCTGGGCGCGTGCCTGCCCGGCGATGCCGAACTGACGCGTCTGTTCGACCATGCGCCGACCACCTTCGACAGCCGGGTAATCGAAGTGCTCGAACACGGCTGCAACGCCACGGGTCTGGCCTGGCAGCCGATCCGCTCCGGCGCGTTCCACGACGCCATGTACCTCGCTGAGCATTGCCCCACGGCCATGCTGTTCGTGCCCAGCCGCGACGGCATCAGCCACAACCCCTTGGAATACACCGAACCCGCGCAACTGGAAGCGGGCGTCCGGGCACTCGCCTGGAGCCTGGTTGCACTGGCTGAACAACCCTGAACTGAACGCTGATTCAAGACATAAGGAAACCCAGATGAACCCCATTACCCACAGCCATGACTTCCCTGCCTGCTGCCAGCCCGACAACGGCGCTTCACTGGGCATCAACGCAACCTTGCAGGAGCCGATATCGGCGGACGGCACCCCGGTCCTCGACCAGCGCTACACGGTGCCCGCCCGTTGCGGCCGCGCCGTGCGCCTGAAGGCCGGGCAAGTGATCAAGATCGTCAACACCCACGGCACCCAGGTCTGCGACACCTGGCTGTTCAACAGCGAGGACATGAGCGAATTCCTGTCCATGGAGCACGCCCGCGCCCACATCAACGGCATCATTCCGAAGGTCGGTGACGAGCTGTTCAGCAACCGCCGCCGCACCATCGGCACCCTGCTGACCGACACCTCGCCAGGTATCCACGACACGCTGATCGCTGCGTGCGACCTGCACCGTTACACCAACCTGGGCGTCGAGGGTTACCACGACAGTTGCGCCGACAACATGCGCCTGGCGTTGCAAGCCATCGGCCTGCGCTCCCACGAAGTCCCGCAACCGTTCAACCTGTGGATGAACATCCCGGTCAAACCCGACTACACCATCGAGTGGCTGCCGCCGGTTTCGAAAGCGGGCGACTACGTCGAGATCCGCGCCAACATGGACGTGGTCGTGGTGATGTCCGCGTGCCCGCAGGACATCGTGCCGATCAACGACCTGAACCCGGTCGAGGTGAGCTTCTCGGTTCACGCCTGATCAGCCCCCCAGTAGACGGCAGGCATCCGTCCCCCTAGGATGCCTGTCGCCCACTTCATGCGATTGTGCTCATCGAGGAATGCATGTCCAAAGCCAGCCATCCGCCAGCCCCCAAATCTCTGCATTCAGCGGGATTGCCCAGCTTGAGCGTCCGCCTTCGCCACGCCCGCAAGGTCGCCGGGTTGACCCTCAAGCAGGTCGCAGAAGCCGCTGGTTGTTCGGAAAGCCTGATTTCCAAACTGGAAAACGACACCGCATCGCCTTCCCTTGCCATGCTGCACCGCTTGGCCATCGCCCTGGGCAGCAACGTGTCGGAACTGACCTCGGAAGAGTGGGTGTCCGAAGAGCCCGTGCTGCGCGCCGGTGCCCGTCAGGTCAGCCGTTTCGCTCAAGCGCGCAAGGGTTATATCGACTTGGAGCGCATCACCCACCCGCAAAAAGGCGGCTTGCTGCAGGGCGACATCCACATCGTCTCGCCAGGCATGGTCAGTGAAATGATCGAGCATGCGGGCGAAGAAATGGGCTACATCATCGAAGGCAGCCTGGACCTGACGCTCGGCGAAGCCACCTACACGCTCAATGAAGGCGATTCCTTCCATTTCCCCAGCAGCGTGCCTCACGGTTATCGCAATGCGACGGATCGGGTCGTGCGCATCCTGTGGATCAACACCCCTGCGACGTTCTGATTCATTTAGCGCACCGATCGCACATGACCGTTTATCGCCCCGATTTCATTTTCTTCGATCAGCCCCGTACGGCGCCGGGTCACATGGCAGGAGCGGCTGGCGGCCCCGTCAGCCATCTTCTTATCTGCCCTGTGTGAACGAGGCGTACGACATGAACAAGAAACTGAGCTACGCGGTCGCGATGACCGGATTGACCTGCCTGCTGTCGCTGCCGGTGATGGCCGCCACCAACGACAGCGGATCGAGTGACACGTCCAAAAGCACCATGAGCGCGCCGTCGACGGACCATTCGACCCACTCCGACAAATCCTCCCGTCCTGAAGGCACCAACGGTGCTAATACCAACGGCACGGCCCTGCCGGGCTCCGGAGGGGAAGCCGGAAGTGGCGGCAACTCGAGCCCTGGCAACAAGACCCCTTCGGGCGCAGGCAGCTCCGGAAGCTGACAGCGGCGCCTGAATCGACGCCTGGCAGGCACGGGCTCCTCGAACCCCGAGTCGGCCAGGCATCGATCGACGCAGCCTCTTGCCCGACGTGGCAATCTCTTTGAACTATCGCTTTGAGCTCACGATCAGTTTTATCGCGCAGTCCGCGCAAGTGGGAGTGGCGTCTTCGCGCCGACCCTGCCCGAGGTGACTGAACGATAAGGAGCCATCGTGACCGATACCGCCTTGCTACCCTACCGACGCCTACCCGGCCCGCTGCACTCAATCCTGCTGGGAGGCACCGTTGCGCTGTTTCTCGGTGCCGTACTGAGTGACATCGCTTACTACAACACCTACCTCATTCAATGGAGCAACTTTGCCGCGTGGTTGATTGCCGGTGGCATGTTGCTCGGTGGCCTGGCGCTGCTGTTCGCGTTGATCAACCTGCTGCGCGCCACCCCGAAGTCGGGGCAGCCGATGACGTATTTCCTGGTGCTGCTGGCGACATGGGCACTGGGTTGGATCAATGCGTTCGAACACGCCAAGGACGCTTGGGCCGTGATGCCAACGGGCCTGATGCTGTCGGTGGTCGTGGCGGTGCTCGCGGCTGCGTCCGCCTGGATCGGCTTTTCTCGTCCGAACGCGGTCGCGACCCGCGTGGGAGGTGCGCAATGAAATCCGCATTGGTTTTGACAGCCCTGAGTTCGGCGCTGCTGCTGAGCGCATGTGGGGGTGAGAAAGACACGGTCCAGACCCACGGTGCCGACCCGAAAATGCCGCAGGCCGAACGCGGTCTGCTGCCCAGCATGAAAATCGCCGAGCCGGCGCCATGGGGCGATCAGAAACCCACGGTTCCCGACGGCTACAGCATTTCGGCCATTGCCACGGACCTGCGCATCCCACGGCAGACCCTGGTGCTTCCTAATGGCGACATTCTGATCGCCGAAGGTCGTGGCGGTGCCGATGCACCCAAGGTGCGCCCCAAGGACGTCATCGCCGGTTACATCAAGGCCCAGGGCAACACGCAAGTCAAAGGCGGTAACCGCCTGACGTTGCTGCGTGATGCCGATGGCGATGGGAAGTACGAGCTGCGCACCGTGTTCGCGGAGAATCTCAACGCGCCCTACGGCCTGGCGTACGCGCAAGGCAAGCTCTATGTGGCCAATCAGGACGCTCTGGTGCGCTTCGACTACACCGAAGGCCAGACCAAGGCCAGCGCCGCCCCGACGACCGTGACCGAGCTGCCGTCCAGGATCAACCACCACTGGACCAAGTCACTGGCCATCAGCCCGGATGGTCAGACGCTGTACGTGGGCATTGGCTCCAACAGCAACGTGACCGAGCGCGGGATGGACGTCGAATTGGACCGCGCGCAAATCTGGCAGATCGACGCCCGCAGCGGCGCGCACAAACCTTACGCGACCGGCGTGCGCAATCCGACGGCCTTGAAAATCCAGCCGGGCACCGAGCGGTTGTGGGCGGTCGCCAACGAACGTGACGAGCTGGGTGAAGATCTGGTGCCCGACTACCTGACCTCCATTCGCGAAGGCGGCTTCTACGGTTGGCCGTACAGTTATTGGGGCCAGAACGTCGATACCCGTGCCCAGCCACAAGACCCGGCGAAGGTCGCCTCGGCCATCAAACCGGACTACAGCCTGGGCTCACACGTGGCCGCGCTAGGGTTGGATTTTTCCACGCCTGCCATGGGTGGCGCGTTCGGTGACGGAGCATTCGTGGGCGAACACGGCAGTTGGAACCGTGACAATCCTGTGGGTTACAAGGTGGTGTTCGTACCCTTCCACAACGGCGCGGCGACCGGCGAGCCAGTTGACTTCGCCACAGGATTCCGGGGGGCCGACGGGAAGACGCGTGGCAGGCCCGTGGGGGTTACGGTCGACCCTCGCGGCGCGTTGATCATCGCTGACGACCTGGCCAACACCGTCTGGCGGGTCACGCGCAATCGGTAAAAGGACCTACCCTGGCCGGCTGCTCTCGACAGCCAGATGATCGTTGAGCAAGCCGGTCGGGGCGAACAGGCATCCCGCGCCCCTGTAGCGTTCAGGATCGGTCGGCAAACGCCTCCGCCGAAGATATTTCCTGGACGCTCTTTTCATTTTCCAGCGACCTCGTCAACATACGCGCCAAACACTGAAGGTGGGCACTCCAGGGTTGCCAATGAGCGCACTTCCTGCATCCGATAACGATGCCCCCCTCTTACATCGATCGCTGTAGAACACTGGCGGAATAGTCATGCCTGACACCCGTGGACAGGCGTTATTCACCTTTGCGTGTTCCTGATGCGCCCCTTATTTTTCAGGATGAAAGAGATGCGAATTCAACTGCTGACAAGCGCACTGGCCCTGTCACTCGCCGGCTGCGGCTCCACCCCGAACAACCCGTCTGTCGATCTGGAAACGCCCAAGACCGCCAGCGACTATGCGCAATGCGTCCTGCCCAAATGGCAGGCTTTGAAACCTTCAACGACCCTGACCGAAAGCAAAGGCCACTACAAATTGCTGGTCTCGGGCAAAGTCGCGCAGGACGACATCCTCGAGGTTTTCAAAGGCAACCCCAATACGCGGGTATTTCTGTACCAGCGTGCCCCGCTGGCATCGGCCTTCGGGCAGAGCGCGCTGGAAAAAGCCGCCCGCGACTGCCTGTAGGCTGGCACGGCTCAGCACACCGGTGATGCAATCAGGGTGAACTTCACCTCTGCCCCTTCCTCTGAAATCCGACAACGCCCGTTTCGTCGGGTCACGGTTCAATCAGAGGAGACACACCATGAGCACGCAATTGGTTGGCAAAAAAGTCCTGATCATCACCTCGAACACTGGCATCGAGCGGGACGAGTTGCTCAAACCCTTGAACACGCTGAAGGACCTGGGCGCCACCGTCACCCATGCTTCCATCGAGGGTGGAGAAACCCAGACCTTCGTTCAGGACACCGAGAAGGACACCCGCGTTACGTCCGACACCCGTCTGGCCGGGTTGTCTGCCGGTGAATACGACGTACTTGTCATTCCTGGCGGCACCGTCAATGCCGACACCTTGCGTCAGGACGCCGACGCACAGCGCCTGGTGAGTGACTTTGCGAGCTCGGGCAAGACCATCGCTGCCATCTGCCACGGCCCCTGGCTGTTGATCGACGCTGGCGTGGTGAAAGGCAAGACCCTGACCTCCTACCCGAGCGTGCGCCCCGACCTGCTCAACGCCGGCGCCGCCGAATGGGTCGATGAACAGGTCAAACAATGCGGTGCCAACGGCTGGACGCTGATCACATCGCGCAATCCGGACGACCTGCCCGCGTTCAGCGAAGCCATCGCCAAGTCGCTCCAGTCCGCCTGACCTGTGCGGCGCGACCTGCGCGGCGCGAAGCTGCAGCGGCCTGACGGTCGTTGCAGCCGGTCCGCTGGCGTAGCAAATACTTGAAACCAACGCTCACCGACGCCAGTCGACATCGATAGTCGCAACGGCTTCTGCCGGTTCCGCGGGCACTCCGGAGATCCCTGGGGCGTACTGGGCTCTCGCCGCGGAACGGAGCAGCGACCTGACTAAACGCGAGGAGGACTCAAACGTCTTCGGATCAACCCCATGACGTTTCCCCATCGAACCACTCGCTCAGCCTGAATGCGTGAGCGCCTGACCAGCTTTATCTGAGCGGAAGACACGCAATGCAGCCGATCAAACACCGGGCCGAACCCGGCGATGACACCCTGGGTGGCGGCATGCCCGGCGCGAGTGTCGCTCTGCCCAAGACGGGCAACTGGCTCAAGCGCCTGCTGGCATTCACCGGGCCCGGTTACATGGTTGCCGTGGGCTATATGGACCCTGGCAACTGGGCAACCGATCTGGCCGGCGGCTCGAAGTTCGGCTACCTGTTGCTGTCCGTCATCCTGCTTTCCAACCTCATGGCCATCGTGCTGCAGGCCCTTTCCGCTCGCCTGGGCATCGTCACCGGTTGGGACCTGGCGCGCGCCTGCCGGGAACGCTACAGCCGTCCGGTGTGCATTGCGTTGTGGCTGGCCTGCGAAATCGCCATCATCGCCTGCGACCTCGCCGAGGTCATTGGTACCGCGATTGCCCTTAATCTGCTGTTCGGTATTCCCCTGGTGTGGGGCGCAGTCATTTCGGCGGTCGACGTCTTTCTGATCTTCCTGCTCATGGGCAGAGGCTTCCGCGCCCTGGAGGCCTTCGTCATCGCGTTGCTGCTGATCATCTTCAGTTGTTTCGCGATCCAGATGGTGCTCGCCCAGCCTGACATGGCCGAGCTATTGGGCGGTTTCATTCCCAAGGCCGAAATCGTCACCAACCCGGCGGCGTTGTATCTGGCGATCGGCATCATCGGCGCCACCGTCATGCCCCATAACCTCTACCTGCACTCCTCCCTCGTCCAGACCCGGGCTTATCCGCGCACTGAAGCAGGCCGCCGTCTCGGCTTGCGTTGGTCAGTGACCGACAGCACCATCGCCTTGACACTGGCGTTGTTCGTCAATGCGGCGATCCTGATCACCGCCGCCACGGTGTTTCATAAGGCGGGCAAAACGGATGTGGTGGAAATCGAGGAGGCCTATCACCTGCTGTCGCCTATGCTCGGGGTCGGCATTGCTTCAACGCTCTTTGCGGTGGCGCTGTTGGCCTCCGGCATCAATTCGACCGTGACGGCCACCCTCGCCGGGCAGATCGTGATGGAAGGTTTTCTCAAGATGCGCCTGCCCGGCTGGGTGCGGCGGCTGCTGACCCGGGGCCTGGCGATCATCCCGGTGATTGTCATCACCAGCCTGTACGGCGCGGAGGGCACCGCCAAGTTGCTGGTGTTGAGTCAGGTGATTCTATCGATGCAACTGCCTTTCGCCATCATTCCGTTGGTGAACTTCGTCTCGGACCGCAAGCTGATGGGCAATTTCGTCACGGGGCCGGTGCTGACCGCCCTGGCGTGGGCGATCGCCTTGCTCATCGTGGGCTTGAACGGCGTATTGCTGCTAGGGATGTTCTCGGACTGACGTCGAGCCCCGGGGCCTCGACAGCGTTCGACACGCGGGCGGTGGCAGGCGTGTGCAGTGCCCGCCGCCGTCCGCGTTCACGCTGCGCTCAATGGCTGTCGCCGTGATCGTGCCCCATGTTCATCGCATCGTGCATCGACCGGGCTGGGGCGCTGACCTGCAGGGTTTCCCGCACGCCACCGTCGCTTTCGATGGTCAGGATCAGGGGCACTTGGTCGCCCTCCTTGATCTGCCCCTTCAAGCCCATGAGCATGACGTGATAACCGTCCGGATCGAGCGACACGGTCTTGCCCGCAGGCAGCGGAACCGAATCCACGGGGCCCATGCGCATCACGTCATGGCTCATGCTCATTTCATGCACCTGCACATCGCTGGCGACCGGCGACGCTACGCTCAGCAAGCGGCTGTCGGTCTGCGCCGTGATGCGCATGAAAGCGCCGGAAGACGGCTGCCCTGGTACCGTGGTGCGCACCCAGGGATCCTCCACGCGGGTCTGGGCCATGGCGGAAAGACTCACTCCGGCCAACAACGACACAGCCAAAGCGCGGCGCGCGGCACGGCCGGAAACGAAGGATGAAAACAAACCGGTCATCAGCAGACCTCCATGACAGTGAGCAAATCTTCCGCGCATTGCTTGGCGGACAGCGAAGGTGACAGCCCCAGACGCAGATTACCCCGCGAATCGAACACGAAACTGGTGGCGGTATGGGACATGGTGTAGGTGTCGCCAATCGGTTCCTTTTCGTAGAACACGCCAAACTCCTTGGCGACCTGCTGCGTTTGTTCAAGCGTCCCCCGCAGGGCGACGAAGCTCGGGTCGAACTGCTTCACGTAGGCGTCGAGGATCTGCGGGGTATCACGCTCAGGGTCGACGGTGATGAAGATCACCTGCAGGGTTCGGCCGTCCTCACCCATGATCTTCTTGATCTGCGCGGCACGCGCCAGTGCGGTCGGGCAGACCGATGGGCACTGGGTAAAACCGAAGAACACCATTGGCATCAAGCCACGGAAGCTGGACAAGGTCTTGACCTCGCCTTGAGTGTCCGTGAGCTTGAAGGTGCGGCCGCGGATTTCGTTGCTCAGATCCTTGCCGTGTTTGAAATTCAGCGCGGTGGTGGAACCATCGCAGCCTGCGAGAAGGCCCAGGCCGACGATGCCCATGCCACCCAGCACCTGACGACGGGTCAATAATTGATTCATGTGACGAACTCTCTGAAGCGGTCGGCGTCGATGCCGACCTTTGACCACCCCGCTGCCCCTTCAGAACGGGGCACGCAGGATGACGCTAAATGGCGTGCAAGCGCGGCGGCAGGTTCAGGGCGCCTGGGGTGCCCACCCGGGGAAAGCGTCTCGGGGCGGCCTGCGTAGACGATGGTCCGAACGCGGCATCGATGCGTTGGGTCTACGCGCCCAACGCCCCAGACCCAGGAAGAACACCACCGCCAGCGCCACGGTGCCGGCGAACGCGCAGTCGGTCATCGACAGCTTCATCAACTGGGCATGCTCACCGATGCTGGCCAGATCCGACTGCCCCGCCACCGCGTGGTGCTCACTGCAATCGACACCGGGCGGCAACTGGTTGAAGGCGCGCAGCATCTGCCCATGACTGAGGCTGCACACCATCCCGCTGAACAGGATGAAGCCGTACAGGATCCAGGCGATGAGCGGTTGGTGAGTTCGAACGAATTTCATGGGGCCGCATTCTACATCGTCGCAGGCAGGCTCATGGAAGGGGGGATGATGACCGGGTGCGACAAAACCGCGCAGCCCGTTGGACGCTTCAGCGTCCCAAGCGCTCCTGCACGAACACGCGGGCCTGGCGGGTCAACTGGTCCATGTGCCGATCGCGCTGTTTCTCCGCGTCGGTCATCGCCCGCTTTCCGTGCTGGTTGAGCAGGTAGGCATGGATCTGCCGCACTTCCACGGAGGTGTAAATGGGCGCGGTGTCCAACACGGCCACTTGCCCTTCGCTCTGATAGTGCCGGGTATTCATCAGCACCTGCGGGCCACGCGCTCTGAGCACCTGAAAACCCATGGCTTCGAAATACGGCACCTTGTGAACGAAGCAGGCCAGTTCGGCGTGGGGATAACGCCTCTGCATGTCTGCCAGCATCGCCCGTGCCATGCCTTGACGGCGCCGATCGGCCCTGACGGCCATGTAGGCCACCGAACAGGCCTCGGGATCGCCTTGTGTCGGCAGGTACAGCAGAAAGCCCGAAACCTGCGAAGGGTCTTCGGCGTCCAGCGCCACGATCAGCTCCACCGGAAACCCCCGCGAACCGTCCATGGCCTGCAGGTACTGGTGCACCTCATGCCCGACGCCGTATTGATACAGCGGATACAACGGATTGCTCGGAGCAATGCCGACCATGCTGATGTCGGTCACGTAATCGACCACCATCTGCATGATCTGGCTGTCGATGAATTCCGGTGGAGGTGTGTCGAGGCGAGTGAGGGTGAACATGGCATTCCTGTTTCGGTAAAGGCAGCCCGACATCCCGTTGATGGATGGCGAGCGTGCGCATCATACCTTGTTCCGGCCAAACCATCGGTATACCGATGCGGCACGGCCTGCCCAGCCACGGTCCGTTCAGCACATGGCGTCAGAACGTCAGCCGGGGCGGCTGCTCATCCAGGATCCTCGCCAGCCGTACCATCGTTACCCCCACCCCGAGATGACGCAAGGAAGGCTGGACCAACACACAGTGGTCATGGGGCGTGACGATGGCGGTTTCGCCGTCCCAGGCGATGACGGTCCCCGCCTTTTCGATGACTTCCAGGCCACGGAAGTCCTCGACGAAACTGAAATCCATGCTCCGCGCCACCACCGGGCAGGTGACCTCCAGAAAACGCTGTGGCCCCGGATTCTCCGGCCCCAGGAATTCGACGACGTCCTCGTGCCGCACCGCTCCGGTCGTCGACAGGAAGCGAGCCGCGGTGTCCAGCGCCACGTCCTGACTGCGCCGGGAGAAGTGCTGGCCGGTTTCGATCAGCAGCGCATTCTTGTGGCTGGCCGGATCATCGAACCCCTGGAAATCCCGCAGGCGTCGGCCATTGGCGTGCCCGGCGTCGACCACCACCGTTTGCGGAAGCCCCAGGGTCGCGGCGAACGCGCGGCCCTTGTGCTGAGCACCGCACATCATCACCGGTGGGGCTTCCTCATGCATCGAATGAATGTCGAGCAGCAGGTCGACCGTCTCCACCACGGGACGCAACTGCCGCGCCCGACGCAGCTCGATCGAATCCTGGTCGCTGTCCAGTTTCTCGGGCAGCCAGACGCGGTTCATGTCTTCGTCCAGATAACGGGTCGCGTCGATGTCGCGCCGATCGAAGCGGTGGTACGCCTCGACGTTGCCGAAGGCCAGGGTCAAACGCCCCCTGATTGGACGCAACTGACGCTTGAGAAAGGCGTCCACGGTGATCGCGCCGCTGACCTCGTTGCCGTGGGTCAGTGCCATGATCATTACGTGGGGCCCGGCGACACCGCTGTCGAAGGTATGCACGTAATCGACGCCGTGAGTCCCGGCTTCCCATCGCCGAATATCGGGAAACTCGACCTCGATCGGGTAAGGCTTCAACGCGGCACGTACGTGTTCAAGGGTTTTCATATCAGTCTCCAGCAGGCAATGGCTGACGCAGACCGGGGCCTCGCCTGGGCCGTCGGCAGCGTGGATCGTTGAAAGATGTCAGGGGGTTCAGGCTGGCGCGTGCCGATGCATGCGACGGCCCAGGAGGATCACGGCAATGACACTGACCAGCGACGTGGCCATCACATAAAAGCTGGGCGCCAGCTTGCTGCCCGTGGCCTCGATCATCCAGGTCACGATCAGCGGCGCAAAACCGCCGAACAGCGTGACCGAGAAGTTGTAACTCAGCGCCAGGCCCGTGCCGCGGATACGGGTGGGAAAGATGTCGGCGAGCATGGCCGGGATCGGCCCCAGACACGCGGCGATCAAGACGCCCACCACCGCCTGGACCCACAGCAACGTCGAAACGCTGGGAAAGTGGTTCAACCAGAGGAACATCGGGTACGACGACAGCCCGGTGATCAGTAACGCCAAGGTCAGCACGCGGAAGCGCCCGTAGCGGTCCGACAGGCTGCCGAACACCGGCGCCATCAACATCAGCGTCACCCCCGTGACCAACGCGCCCAGGTACGAAGAAGTGGCCGCGATCTGCAGTTGCTTGAGGGCATAGGTCGGCATGTACAGCTTGTGCACGTAGTTGAACGCCGTTGCGCCTGCGACCACGCCAATGGCCAGCAGCAGGCTGTCGCGGCCTTTGGTCAAGACATCGCGCAACGGGGTCTTCTCTTCGGATCGGGTCGCCACCTGTTGGAAATCCGGGGTTTCGTCGATCTGGCTGCGGATGTAGAACCCGACCGGCCCGATCAGCAGCCCGATACCGAAGGCCACGCGCCAGCCCCAATCGTTGAGCTGCACGTCAGTCAGCACATGGCTGAGCAGCGCACTGACCCCAGCGGCCAATACCGTCGCCAGGCCTTGGGTCGACAACTGCCAACTGGCGAAGAAGCCGCGTCGGCTGGCATCGGCGTGCTCGACCATGAAGGCCGTCGCCGCACCAAATTCGCCGCCGGTGGAGAAGCCCTGCAACATCCGGGCAACGATGATCAGCAAAGGCGCCGCCAGACCGATCTGCTGGTACGACGGGGTGAAGGTAATCAGCGCGGTGCCAACGAGCATGATCAGGATGGACAGTGTCAACGACGCCTTGCGTCCGGCGCGGTCCGCGTAGGAACCCAACACGAGGGCGCCCAGCGGTCGCATCAGAAACGAGATGCCGAACGAGCCGACGGCCAGCAGCAGCGAGGTGGTTTCATTGTCCGACGGAAAGAACAGCTTACCGATGACCACCGCGAAGTAGCCGTAGATCAGCAAGTCGTAGAATTCCAGTGCGTTGCCGAAACTGGCCGCGACGATTTCTTTCCACGGGCCTCGTCGAGCGGGCCTCGCAACGGTATTCACGGTAGAGGAATGGAGGGTCATGAAAGTGGCTTCCGGGTCTGTTTCACTGTTGACGATCACGTTCGCGAACGCAGGGCATGCGAACCGATGGCAGTTTTTTATTGGGTGAAAACAACCGGACGGCGATTGAAGGTCTGCGCCTTCATTGGCCATCCGGCCCAAGGGCACAGTGAATCAGGCGTGGAAGCAGGACAATTGCCGATTGGGCACAGGCTTGAGCCTATTCGGCACGGGGCCGCAGTGATGGGGGTCGGCGCTGGCCGAGGGCATGCCGATTGTTCTGCCCCGCACAAGAACAGTGCACCGTGCTGCTGTGCGGGTCGGCGGCATCCGCCTGTTTGAAGCGGTGGCCTAGGCCGTTTGAGGCTCCGGGCTCAATGCCTCCCAGACCCTCATCACCCGCTCACTGCGGTTCGAGCGCAACCGATGCAGCGAGATGTCGAAACCGATGCGCATCTCCGGGTCACCTGCAATCAGCAACTCGCCGGCGGCCAATGCCTCCTTCACCACCATGCCCGGCAGCCACGCCAACCCGCCACCGCGCAGTGCCATCTCCAGGATCGCTTCGTAGGAATCGGCCTGATAGATCATCCGCAACGCCAACCGGTGAGGCAGCCGTGCCAGGTGCTGGGCCAACACGCCTCGCAACGACAGCGTCGGCGAAAAACCCAGCCAAGGGATGCTCGACAGCTCGCTGTCCGTCTGGATCGAGAACAAGGGGCGGCCCTGCGCATCCGGTGCGCTGACCGGGAGGAGTTCTTCCTGAGCCAGCACTCGAGAGTCGAAACGTTCGCTGTCGATCAGGATCCGGGTCAAGGGGCTGGAAAAAATCAGTTGGAGGTCAACTTCCCCGGCGGTCAGTTTGGCGATCGCCTCCTGGGCACCGCCGGTGACCAACGACACGGGAAAGGCGCCGATCCGATCGTGCAGCGACTGGTACCAGTCCGGGAAAAACACCCGGGCCAAGGTCCGCCCCGTGGCAATGCGCAGCGGCTCGTCACGGTTCATGCCCAGATGGCGGAACTGCGCGCGTGCTGCCAGCAGCAGTTCCATCGACTGGGTGGCGGCGTCCAGAAACAATACCCCCGCGGGGGTGAGCGACAGGGGTTGCTTACGCTCGATCAGCGGGACCCCGACCCAATCTTCAAGCGCACGAATGCGCCGCCCGAAGGCCGGGTGCGTCACACAACGAATCTCCGCCGCCCGGGAAAGGCTGCGGGTGCGCGCCAGTTCGATGAAGTCTTCCAGCCATTCCAATTGCATCGTTCGCTCTGCCCACGGTAGTCGCCCGGAGCAGGCATTTGCGCACAAGCGCGAGCGCTTGTCATGGGGCACTCGAGGAAAACAGAAGCCTGGCGCCTGTCTCGGCTCAATGCGCCATCAACGTCGCCACATAATCGACGAACACCCGGGCCTTGGCGCTGGTCATGCGACCTGCGGGGAACACGGCCCAGAGGTCGATCGGCGGCAGCGACCAGTCATCGAGTACCGTCACCACCTCACCGCGGGCCAGTTCGGGAGCGAACATCCACTCCGAGGCCATGGCCAGACCGAGGTTGGCCTTCACCGCGGCGCGCACGCCCTCGGCCGCCGACACTTTAAGGCGCCCCGCCATGGTCACGGTGCGCTGTTCATCGCCGTTGCCCATTGCCCAGGTCTCGCCACCGCCGCCGCGGTGATAGAGGATCGCGTGATGGCTGGCGAGGTCATCGGGATGCTTCGGCAAGCCATGGCATTCGAAATACGCCGGGGTGGCGAGGATCCGCCGTCGCCCCTGCGCGATTTTCTTCGCGGTCATCGAGGAGTCCGCAAGCACGCCCATGCGCAGTGACACGTCGATCCCCTCTTCCACCAGATCGACGCTTCGGTCGTCCAGCACCATCTCGATGGTCAGTTGCGGATGCTGCTGAAGCAGCGGCCCCAGGAATGGCATGATCCGCAGGCTGGCGAAGGTCACCGGCGCGCTCACCCGCAGCCGTCCCGAAAACCCCGCACCGATTCCGCGAACCGCGGCATCGGCCGCGTTCGCTTGGTCGACGGCTAGCAGCGCCGCCTCGTAATAGGTCTGTCCGGCTTCGGTGGGCGTCAGGCCACGGGTGGTCCGCAACAACAGGCGCGTGCCAAGCGCCTCTTCCAGCGAAGCGATGGACTTGGACACCGCAGGCTGGCCCACCCCCAGACGTTTGGCCGCCGCCGAAAACGAGCCGGTTTCCACCGCGCAGATAAAGGTTTCCATTGCCGCCAGACGATCCATTCAGGCTCCTTCTCAGCCAGAAGCTCAACGCACAACACCGCCACCCACGGTGACGGCGTTGCGCGAAGGTGATGATCAGCCGCGCAGTGCAGGCAGCAGATCCGTGGGTTCAGGGCGCTGAGTGTAATCCGGATTGACCTCGGCATACTTGATCAGACCGTCCTGACCGATGACGAAACGCGCTGGCATCGGCAGCACCCAGGCCGGGTCATCGTTGAACGTAGGCAAGTCATTGCCAAAGCCCTTGTACAGATCGATCAGGTAATCCGGCAGGTTGAAGCGCAAGCCGAACGCATGGGCGACCTCGCTCTTGACGTCGCTGAGGATCGGGAACGTCAAGTGATTCTGGCGTACCGATTTGCGGCTGTTGGCTTTCACCTGCGGAGAGATCGCCACCAGGCTCGCGCCGAGGGCCAGATACTCGGGAAGCGCCGCTTGGAGGGCCTGCAGTTCCATGTTGCAGTATGGGCACCAGACGCCCCGGTAAAAACTGATAACCAGCGGTCCCTTGGCCAGCAGGTCGGTGGAGGACACCGGGTTGCCATCCGGGTCGTTCAGTGTGAACACCGGTGCCTTGTCACCGACGCCCAACGCCCGCTCGGCCTGACCCGACGCGATCAACTGGTCGGTGGCACGCTTCATGATTGCGTGCACTTCAGGCGGTGCGTTGTACGGAGGCTTGCCAGCGACGAAATCGGCTTTGAAGGCGTCCAGGGTGGCTTGCAGGGTCATGATGTATTCCTTGTGGGTGATGAACAGGTGGTGAGTTCATCCTCTCAAGTCCCGGCTACCCCCAGTAGACAGCCGACGGCCATATCAGTCATGCCTGCCGGGAATGGCGATGCAAGTGGGCGCCAAGATGAGCCGCTACCCGTTGGCGCACCTCCCTTCACAGGCGTTTTTCGGTCGGGATTGCAAAAAGCGGCCATCGCGTTGCAACCTCCGCCGAATCTTCAGCTCAGACTATTTCGACTCAGGCAAAATCGCGCATCATGGCGGCAGCCAGTTCAAGGGAGATCTTCATGCGCTTCACATCATTCATTCGCCTGGCGACGGTTTCGTGGCTGCTGGTGGCGACCGGGACGGAGTTGGCCAGCGAAGAATCCCAGTTGATTCAGACCATCAACACGTATCGCAGCGAGGCCCAGCCCTGCGCCAACGTGGTGTCCCAGGAGCTTCCACCGCTGAACATCGACCCCCGGCTCAACCTGCCGGCCAGCGGCGCGGTGGACCTGCAACCCATGCTGGCCCGGGCTTCATACCCCATGGTCTCGGTGCAAGCCATCAGCCTGTCCGGCCCGCGTGATGCACCGGCGGCGATGAAGGCGATCCAGGAAAGCTTCTGCCAAGTGGTGCTCAATCCACAGTTCGTCGACATCGGCGTCAGCCGTAACGACCGCGACTGGCGTATCGTGCTGGCCCGGCCGCTGCTGGCCGGCGGCCTCGGCAACGCTCAAGCCGAAGGGCAGAAAATGCTCGGCCTGATCAATGCTGCCCGCAGTGTCCCTCATCAATGCGGCGGGCAGCCTTACGGCCCGGCCTCACCGCTGAGCTGGAATGACGCACTGGCGAGCGCAGCGGAAGGCCACACCCGCTCCATGGCCAACAACAACTACTTCGACCACAAAGGCCGCAACGGCGGTACGCCAGGGGACCGCGCCGAACTGGCGGGTTACATCGGCCAGGCCATCGGTGAAAACATCGCCGCCGGCCAGGACAGTGCGCGCAAGGTCGTGGAAGGATGGCTGGCCAGTCCCGGGCATTGCGCCAACATCATGAATCCCGCGTTCAAGGAACTGGGCGCGGCTTACGCGGTGGACCCCAAGAGCGATGCCGGGATCTACTGGACGGCCCTGTTCGGCGTGCAGCAATAGGGCCGCCTTCGAGGCCCGCCCCCCACGGACTCCGCCTCCTCGCGCGTAAAAAGGGTGTAGCGACGGTGCCCCGCTGCACCTTGCCGCATCATTTCGCCTTTCCGTCCCGAGGTTTGTAAAACAGGAATTTCTCGGTCTCGGCCGTCCTGACGTACGTCGACGCCCAGGCGGGCTTCACGTGACGGTCGTGGAAATACATCGCTCCTCGGGTGCGGTCGGGTAATTGCTGGTTAAGGGCCTTGCGGGCAATTTCCTTGGCGGCGGCATAACGGTCATCTTCCTTGACCTGATCGGATTTGCCGTCACACCACCAGGAAAACTGGCAGGCTTTTTTATCTGCACCCTCCTTGACCACCGCGCAAATGGTACTGGGGTAGCCTTCATGCCCGAGGCGGTTGAGCACCACATCGGCCACCCCTTCCATGTCCGCGTCCGTACCGCCCTTGGCCTCCCAATAGAGGGTTCGCGACAGGCAAACGAGCGCATCATCCACCGGCTGCGCACCGGCGGGGTCCACGATCTGAGCTTCGACCCGGCTGATGGTTTCGCTTCTGGGGACGGCCGGCGGCGAGCCGTCTTTTTCGGCAGCCTTCTCCTCTAGCGCCTGGGCCTTGTCGACGACGGCCTCGGGCTGCGGCGGGGTTTCCATGGCAATGGCGTGGGTCGGGATACTGGCGATGCCCAGGCAGATCGAAAGGTAGATGAAACGCATCGTCGAACCTTTTGCGTAAGGCGAGCGGCCCTGCACCCGCTCACGGCTTCGCAGCGCCAAGACCGCGCCCGCGGCAGAGTCGGAACAACGCAAGTGACCGTCGACAAGTGATGGAGTGGTGTCGGGAAACGCTGAGGAATCGCGGTGAAGCATAGCGCGCCGCGCGTGGCGGAGAAACGGCCGAACTCCATTTTTCTACGAGTGAGTAATCGGCCTTCGGCGACGCTCATGCAAACGCCCCGCCGATCACCCCTCACTCGTTTTGACCCTGCCACATCGAACGGAAAATACGCTGGGATTCCGTCGTCGGCTGAACCGGGCCGACCACAATGCTGACCTTCAGGGAAATACCCGGGCAGGGCTGTGTCGCTCGGTTTCCGGGCCCTGCTCGGTGAAATGCCGCAGGTGCGCCAGCGCCTGGCCTTGCCCGTCGAACAGGTGACAGCGCGGACCCGCCACGCCGATCGACAACGCCTGCCCGACGGCAACCTGTGACAGGCCGTCACCCTTGATCATCAAATCGTGACCGCCAGGCGTCTGGCCATGGATGAACGTCTCTCCGCCCAAGTGCTCGACCACCAACGCTTTGATCGGAATCTGCGCATCGCCCCCTGCGTTTTCGGACAGGTGCTCCGGACGCAATCCCAGGGTCAGCGAATCCCCTGCCTTGACGCTCTCGCCGTTGACCGGCACCCGTAAATATCCGCCCCCCGGCAGTTCGACCTGAACGCCTTCGGCTGTGGCTGCAAGCGCCTGAACCGGTAGAAAGCTCATCTGCGGCGAGCCGATGAACCCCGCAACGAAGCGGTTGCGCGGATGGTGATACAGCTCCAGTGGCGAACCCACCTGCTCGATGCCTCCCTTGTTCAACACCACAATCTTGTCGGCCAGGGTCATGGCTTCGACCTGATCGTGGGTCACATAGACCATGGTGGCCTGCAGGTCGGCGTGGAGTTTGGCGATTTCGATGCGCATCTGTACCCGCAGGGAGGCGTCGAGGTTCGACAGCGGCTCGTCGAACAAAAAGACTTCCGGCTCATGCACGATGGCGCGCCCGATCGCCACGCGTTGGCGTTGCCCGCCGGACAGCGCTTTGGGCTTGCGCGCCAGCAGCGGTTCGAGCTGAAGAATCCGCGCGGCATGCTGCACCTTGGCGTCGATCTGCGCTTTGGGGGTTTTCTGCATTTTCAGGCCGAAGGCGATGTTGTCGTACACCGACATGTGCGGGTACAGCGCGTACGACTGAAACACCATTGCCACGCCACGGTCCGCAGGCTCCAGGTAGGTCACGTCCCGCGTGCCGATTCGGATCCGGCCTTGGGTGATGCTCTCCAGCCCCGCGATGCAACGCAGCAACGTCGACTTACCGCACCCCGATGGCCCGACGAAGACCACGAACTCGCGGCTTTCGATACTCAGGTGGATGTCATGCAACACCTTGATGTCGCCATAGGCTTTCTCGACGCCACTCAAACTGAGCTCAGTCAAAATCGTGTCCCCTGAATTATTGTTGTGTGGGTCCGAACATTCGTGTCTCCGCCTGGACCGACTGCGCCGGAGTCAGGTCGGATTGCGTCGTCCTGCTTGACAGCCAGAAGTTTCGCTCTAGGATCATTTGTAATTCTAAAAATACAAATGTCAAGGAGTGAAGCGATGCGCGCGGCCTACATCCACGGCATCCGCGACATCCGCATCGGCGAAAAGCCGGTGCCGATGCCGGTTGGCGACGAGATTCTGCTTCGCGTCAGCGCTGTCGGCGTCTGTGGCAGCGATTTGCATTACTTCAAGGAGGGCGCGATTGGCCACGCCCGAATCACTCAGCCATTCATCGCAGGCCACGAGTTCGCCGCACGCGTCGTCGACGACCACCCGACGCTGGGCCTGAAGGCCGGGCAACTGGTCGCAGTGGATCCGGCCAAACCCTGCGGCCATTGCGAATGGTGCCAGCGCGGCCATGTGAACCTGTGCCCCAACGTGCAGTTTCTCGGTTCCCCGCCCCACACCCACGGCGCGATGACCGAGTACATCGTCGTCTCGCCGGGTCAGGTCTACCCTGTACCGGATCACTTCACCCCGGTTCAAGCCGTCATGCTGGAACCCTTGGGCGTGGCGATTCACGCCATGGACCTGGCAGGCAGCAAGAAACTCTTCGAAACGGTGGCCATCATCGGCTGTGGCCCCATCGGCCTGTGCCTGGTGCAACTGGCCCGGATGCTGGGCAAGAAAGCCGTCTATGCCATCGACCCGATCAACTACCGCACCGAGAAGGCCCGGCAACTGGGGGCCGACCAGGTTGCTGCCGATCACGCCGCGATCGCCGAATGGACCGGTGGCCGTGGCGTCGATCTGGTGCTGGAAGCGACCAACGCCCCTGAAGGTTTTCAGATTGCCGCGCACGCGGCCCGCATCGGTGGCCGGGTGGTGCTGGTCGGCATTCCCGACGGCGATCAATACGCCCCCCTGAGCGCCTCCGTGCTGCGGCGCAAGGGGCTGGACATTCGCCTGTCCCGACGCATGGGCCATGTCTACGAGCGCGCCATCCAACTGGTGGCCCAGGGCGCGGTGGACGTCGATTGCCTGGTCACCCATCGCTTCGACCTGGAACAGGCCAGCGAAGCCTTCAGCTATCCCGCAGCCTTTCTCGATGGAGCACTGAAAACCGTAGTGCTGCCTCACCCGGACTGAACACGCGCGTCAGCGCAGACACCGCGTAACCCTCATCAACAACAATAAAGAGGTCACGTAATGAAGAAGCTGGTATGGAATGCCCTTGCCTTGACCGTCGCCCTGAGTGCGGCGGCAGGCTCGAACGCCGCGCAGGCCTGGACCCTGGAAGAAGCCTCGGCCCCTTACAAGGGCACCGAAATCAAGGCGATTTTCCTCGACCGTCCCGGATACGCAGCGGCGATCAAACTGCTGCCCGAATTCGAGAAAAAGACCGGAATCAAGGTCAATTACGAAATCGTCCCGTACGAAAACACCCGCGAGCAGGAAGTGCTGAGGTTCACCAGCGGTGAGCCGCTCGATGTGGTGCTCACGGATGTGGTCTGGATCGGCGAGTTCGCGGGCAATGGCTGGCTGGAACCGATCACCACGTTCACTCAGGACGCCAAGCTCGCCGACCCGAACTTGAAGCTCGACGGTTTCTTCCCGATCCTGCTGGAATCCTTTGGCGGCTGGGACGGCAAGACCTACGGCCTGCCGTTCGATAACTATTCAGGCCTGCTGTTCTACAACAAGTGCATGCTCAAGGAAGCCGGCTTCGACAAGCCGCCTGCGACCTGGGACGAATTGCTCAAGGACTACGCGCCCAAGCTCACCGACAAGGCCAAGGACCGTTACGCCTACGCACTGCAGTCGCGCCGAGGTGAAACCCAGTCCGCCGACAGCTTCATGCGCTTCCTCTGGCCGTTCGGGGGTTCGCTGCTGGACGCCGGCTTCAAATCCAACCTCAACTCCAAAGCCTCACAGCAAGGTCTGCAATTCCGCCAGGACCTGATGCAGTTCATGCCACCGGGCATCGTCGACTATGACCATATCGAAGCGGTCAACGCCCTCGCCCAAGGCAAGGTCGCGATGATCACTGAATGGTCAGCGTTCTACAGCACCCTGGCAGACCCGGCCAAGTCGAAAATCACGGATTGCCTGGGGGTGGCCACCGAACCGAAGGGGCCTGCAGGCCTCAAGCCAGCCTTGGGCGGTTTCTCCTTGGGGGTGAATGCCAGCGCCGACGAGAAAAAGAAAGCGTCGGCCTGGCTGTTCATTCAGTGGGTGACCTCCGAGGCGATGGCCAAACCGTACCTGGAAGCCGGTGGCGTGAGTGGCCGGATGTCAGTCTACAAAGACGCGGACGTGCAGAAGAAATACCCGTTCGTACAGCCCATGGTCACGTCGTGGGAGGGCGGCGTGCCTGACTACCGTCCGCGCTTCCCGCAATGGCCGGAGATCTCCGAAGTGGTCGGCGAAAACGGCACGGCGATCATGCTGGGCAAGACCAGCGTCGAAGCCGGGGCCAAGGCCATCGGGACGAAGATGGAGGACATCCTGAAGAAAGCGGGTTACTACGATGGCAAGGTCAAGCTATTGAAATAACCGGTGCACGCCCCGCCCTTCGGCCAAGAGGCCGTCGGCGCGTGGCAGGCCTGCGTTCGGTTGCCAGGCACTCGATCGCGGGCCACCCATGCCCCTATGTCTGCGGCTGAAGCTGATCTCCGGAGAAACCCATCTGTATGTCCAGCCCTAAAAAACCGGTGTTCCCTACGTTGTGGAACAACACCCGGGCAGCGTTTTCCTTTCTGGCGCCGGCTACCGTCGCCCTGGCGCTGATCGGGATCTTCCCGACCGTCTTCGCGTTGGTCAATTCCTTCCGCCAGTACAACCTTGCCCGCCCCAAGGATGCGACCCCTTTCATCGGGTTCGATAACTACCTCACCGTTCTGGGAGATGCTTCCTTCTGGAGTGCGCTGGGGCGCACCGGATTGTTTCTGATCACGGTGGTGCCGATTCAACTCGCCCTCGGCCTGATCATCGCCTTGCTGTTGCACAAACCCGGCCTGTCCGGGGTCAAGCTGCTCGCGCGCATGAGCCTGGTGATTCCGCTGGCCACCGCCCCTGCGGTGGCGGGCCTGATCGGGCGGCTGATCTTCAATCGCGACTTCGGCGTGGCCAATGCCCTGCTGGCGATGCTCGATGCGGGTCCGGTGGAATGGCTGGGAGACACCACCAACGCCTTCATCGCCGTGGCCTTGATGGACATCTGGCAGTGGACGCCGTTCTGCGCCTTGGTGCTGCTGGCCGGGCTGACCATGGTGCCCAACGAAATCGAAGAAGCTGCCCGCCTGGAAACCCGCAGCCGCTGGCAGATCGTGCGCTACGTTCAACTGCCGTTCTTGCTGCCCAGCGCCACGGTGATTCTGATTTTGCGCACCGCTGACATCCTGAAGATGTTCGACACCGTATTCACCATGACCCGAGGGGGCCCCGGTGCGGCGACCGAGCTGGTGAGCGTTTACATTCAGCGGGTGGGGTTCCGTGTGTTCGATCAGGGCATCGCCTCGGCCCAGGCGATTCTATTGTTGATCCTGACCATCGTGCTTGCGCGCCTGTACATCAAATTCGTCTACCGGGAGATCTGACATGGCCACCGTTTCCGCTGCACACACCGTGGCTGCGCCCGAGCAGGTTCGCCCCGGGCAGGTTCGCCCCGGCATGAAAGTCAACGCCTGGCATGTCGTGGGGCTGCTGGCCATCGTGCTGTTCGCGGTATTTCCGTTTTACTGGATGGTCGCCACGAGCCTCAAGACCCAGGCCGAAGCGCTGGCATCGCCTCCGGTGTGGGCCTTTACCCCGCACCTCGACAATTACGTCAAGGTGCTGTTCGAGCGCGACGTGCTGCACAGTCTCGGCAATTCGCTGATCGTCGCCGTGTGCACTACGGTGCTGGCGATCGGTCTCGGCACGCCGGCCGCCTATGCGCTGGCGCGTTTTGAATTCCGCGGCAAGGAGGACCTGTGGTTCTGGTTCATCACCAACCGCATGCTCAGTCCGATTGTCGTGGCGCTGCCCATTTTTCTCATGGCGCGTAGCCTGAGCCTGATCGACACCCACTTGGTGCTGATCCTGGTCTACCTGACGTTCAACCTGCCGATTGTGGTGTGGATTTGCACCGATCAGTTTCGCGGCGTACCCAAGGACCTGGACGAAGCCGCGCGTCTTTCCGGTGCCTCGCGCTTTACCATCTTCTGGCGGATCGCCCTGCCGCTGGCCATGCCCGGCGTTGCGGTGTCGGCCATTTTCTCGTTCATTTTTTCCTGGAACGAGCTGCTCTATGCCCTGGTGTTGACCCGCAATGTCGCACGCACGGCGCCGGTCACCGCCACCAGCTTCATGAGCGGCTACGACTTGCCCTGGGGCGAGATCATGGCCACCGGAACCTTGATCGTGTTCCCTGTCATCATCTTCGCGTTGATGGTTTCCAAGCATTTGGTACAAGGTCTGACCATGGGCGCTGTAAAGTAGGCGCCCTCGCTTCGAGCGCCAAGGACACTGCCGTGCAGAATCGCTACCCGGAAACGATCCCCGACGCCGACCCGGTCAGCGCCGAGGATCAACTGAACATTCGCATCGCCTGGTACTACTACGTCAACAACATGACCCAACAGCAGATTGCCGATCGCCTGGGGATCACCCGCGTGCGGGTCAACAAAGCCTTGGCGACTTGCCGCGAAACCGGCGTGGTCCAGATTCGGATCAACTCGCCGCTGGCATCCTGCATCGAACTGGAAGACCGGCTGCAGGCGCATTTCGGGCTGGAACGCGTGACCGTCGTGCCCTCCCCGGACGATCCATCGACCATCTTCCGCGTGCTCGGCGTTGGCGTAGCGCCCAGCATCGAGGAGTACCTTCAAGACGGTTGCACCATCGCCGTCGGGTGGGGCCGTACCTTGCGTCAGGCGGTGCGTGAGCTGCAGGGCCGACCGCTGCCGAACATGAAGGTGGTCTCGCTGCTGGGGGGCCTGCATTACGGCTCGGCGAACAACACGGTGGAGATCGCGTCCAGCCTCGCCACCCTGTTCGGCGGCTCCTACTACTACCTCGCCGCGCCGCTGTTCGCGCCCTCCGAGGCCTATCGCGGGATGATCCTGGAAGAGGCCTCGGTTCAGGACGTCCTGGGTAAGGCGCGCAACGCCGACGTGGCGTTGCTGACCGTGGGCGACCTCAGCGAGCGTTCGCTGATGCTCGAACTGGGGCTGGTCAACCCACAGGACGCGCGCTCGCTGCGGGCCGCGGGCGCGGTGGGCGACTTGCTCGGACATTGGCTGGACCGCGACGGGATCGAGGTCAACCACCCGCTGAACCGCCGTGCGATTTCGCTGGACCCGGAAGACCTGCGCAAGATCAAGAAAGTCGTGCTGGTATCGGGTGGGCCCTACAAGGCGCAGATCATTCGCGCCGTCTTGCTGCGCAACGTGGTGCACGAGCTGGTCATCGATGAGAGCGCTGCCCTCGAATTGCTCGGCGGTGCCAGCGAATCGCACGACAACTGACCCTGGGGAGATGTTCATGGCAACCCACGATTTCACGGGCAAACGCATTCTGGTCACCGGCGCCGGCAAAGGCATTGGCCGGGAAACGGTGCAGTGGCTCAGCCGCTGCGGCGCCGAGGTCATAGCGGCGGGCCGCAACCCGGCGGATTTGGCGTACTGCGAACGCACCCTGGTGGTCGATCTGGCCGACGCGGCAGCGACTCAAGCGGCAGTCGAAAACACGCTGCCCATCGATCTGCTGGTCAACTGCGCAGGGGTGGTGGAGCTGGAATCGGTGCTCGACACGTCGGTCGAAACCTTCGATCACCTGATGGCCGTCAACGCCCGAGCCCCCATGGTGGTCGCTCAGGCGGTGGCGCGTGATCTGATCCGCCGGGGTCGGCCCGGCGCCATCGTCAATGTCTCGAGCTTGGCCGCCGCCGTGGGAACGCCCGATCATTTGGCCTATTGCGCGTCCAAAGCCGCGCTGGACGCCATGACCCGGGTCATGGCCGTTGAGCTGGGGCGTCATGGCATTCGGGTCAACAGCGTCAACCCGGTGGTGACGTTGACGCCAATGGCCGAAAAGGCCTGGAGCGACCCGGCCAAATCCGCTTCGATGCTCTCGCGCATACCGTTGGGACGTTTCGTCCAACCCGACGAAATCGCCTCGGCCATCGCCTTTTTGCTCAGCGACGACGCGGCGATGGTCAATGGTGTGACCCTGACCGTGGACGGCGGCTTCAGCGCAGGTTGAGTCGAGCCAGGCGCGGATAGAGGTCGCGCAGGCGCGGGTATAACTCGCGGTAGAGGCTCAGCAGTTCGCGATGAAATTCACGCAACCCCGGGTTGGGTACGAAGGTTTCGCCGCCCTGGGTCATCACCCGTGCGGCACTGGCAAAATCGGGGTAGCTACCCGCGCCTACTGCAGCGGCGATGCCTGCGCCCAGGCTTGAAGCTTCCTGAGTGCTGGCGCGGATCACCGGCCGGTCCGTCACGTCAGCGATGATCTGACACCACAGCCGACTCGCCGCTCCCCCACCGATCGCCACGAAGGTGTGCACCGGCTCGCCGGTGGCTTCGACCATCCGCTGGGTCGCGACGGCCTGCTCCAACGCGATGCCTTCCAACACCGCACGGTAGATTTCGGCACGCCCGTGATCGGGCGACAGGCCCAGCAGGCAGCCTCGCGCATCCTGATCCCAGTACGGATTCATCACGCCGTTCCAGTACGGCAGCAAAATCAAACCGGCGCTGCCGGGCGGCACGCGCGACGCCTCCACTTCCAGCCGCACGAGGCTCTCGGGGTGGGCGACCACGTCGATGTCGAAGAACTGCTTGAGCAGGCTGTTGATCAGCAGCGTGCCGGAGCGCAGGGACGTTTCAAGAACGTAGCCTTCACGGTCCACGGCGCACAGGGTGCGAAAAGCATCGTCGACCTTTGGTTGGCTGGCGTACACCCCGGACACGATCGCCGTGCCCAGATTCAGGTACGCCGTACCGGGGCTGACCACGCCAATTCCCAGGCCACCGGCCTGACCGTCGCCCCCGCCCGCGACCACCGGCGTGCCAGCCGGCAGCCCGGTGCACGCCTCGGCATGGGCAGACACCACGCCCAGCACTGAACCGGGTGCCAGCGCAAGGGGGAAACACTCGGGGCTCAACGCGATGGGCAACGCCTGCAGGACATCGTCGGCCCAGCGGTGCTGATGAATGTCGAACGCGCCGAACGGATCGGCGCTGGCCCAACTGGTCACGAACTGCCCGGTGAACTGCCGCACCAGCCACGCATGCGGTTCGTACACGTGGCGGATCCTGCCGAACATCTCGGGTTCGGCCTCCGCCAACCAGGCCAGGCTGTAGATGGCTGGCGCCCAGTCGTGGGGTTTGCCGGTGATGCGGTGCAAACGGTCGTGGCCGACCCGCTGGCACAGCGCTGCCACCTCATGCTTGCGGCGCTCGTCGAGCCAGAGAATGGCCGGGCGCAGCAAACCATCGTCCGCGTCGGTGACCGCGACGGTTTCACGCTGGTTGACCACCGATAGCGCCGCGATGGCGTGGTCCGCGATCAGGGGCAGCAGTTGCCTGACTGCGAGTTGCGTGGCTCGCCACCAGTCATGAGGGTCCTGCTCGTAGGCACTCACGCCAGGCCGAGCCAGGGCCAGAGGCGCCCGCGCCTGAGCCACCAGCCGCCCCTGCAGATCCCAGGCGATGGCCTTGCAGGTGGTCGTGCTCAGATCGATACCGATAACCAGCTTGCCCATGCACCCCTGCTCCGTCACCGCCCGTGACCCGTCGAATCGAACGGCTAGACTAGCCGAAATCCGCCGAAAGATCCCTGTCGCACGAAGGTGGCTTCCCCTGGCGGCTGAGCCGCAAAGCCTGTCACACCCTCTTCACGCTCGCCCGCGTTGACAATTGCCCTGGGCCTCATCAAATCTTGCGGCTTCGACTCATTCGGGAGAGGCCCATGGCGAGCAAGGACGAAATCGCGGCATTCATCGCACGGGAATTTCCGCAGACCCGGATCGTGGTGGAGGACGTCGGCGAGCGAAGCGCGACCGTTTCCCAGGCCATCGATCACTCGGATCTGCGCCCAGGGGGAACGGTGTCAGGCCCGACCTTGATGGCCGTGGCCGATGTGGCGTTGTACGTTGCGGTGCTTGGCGCGATCGGCATCGTCCCGTTGGCGGTCACCACCAGCTTGACCATCAACTTCCTGCGCAAACCGCAAGCCGAGCGCCGGATCATCGCCGAGTGCCAATTGATGAAAGTCGGCAAGACCCTGGCCATTGGCGAAGTCTCGCTGTACTCCGAGGGGGCGCCCGACGCCGTGGCGCATGTGGTCGGCACCTATGCCATTCCGCCCGAGCACCTGCGATGAGGCGCGTTACCGCACCTCAGTGAACCCTCTTGAGGCGGGCGGCGCCGTATCCAGGTGCAAACCGCTCATGGATAGGCACCGCGTTGCGGTCACTTCCAGAGCGTACGGCCGAAGAAGGTCAATGCGCGGTCCCAAGCCAGTTGCGCCCACACCGGGTCGTACTGGGTGCCCGCAATACGGCCCGGGCCGACGGCGGTTTCATTGGCGAAGGCGTGGTGGGCCAAATACCGATGGAACTCGATGTCGACCCCGCCCTCTCCCAACTTCGCCTCCAGCGCGTCGACGTTTTCGGCCGGAAAGAACTCGTCCTGAGTGGCCCAGTGCGCCTGGACCGGGACCTTGATCGCTTGCGGATCGAGGTACTCCAGCGGCGGCATGCCGTAGAACACCACCCCTGCCGACAGCTCCGGAATGAAGTTCAGCGCCAGCAACGTCAGCGCACCGCCCATGCAGAAGCCGGTGACCCCCACGTTGGGCGTGTAATCCTTCAAATACTGCACCGCGCCGCGGATGTCCTGGGTGGCGGCATCGGCGAAGTCGAGCTTGCTCATCAGGTGATGGGCCTCTTCTTCCTCGACGGTCATTTCGCCCCGATACAGGTCCGGGACCAGCGCCAGGTAACCGGCAGCGGCCAATCGGTCCGCCACGCCGCGGATCTGATCGTTGAGGCCCCACCATTCCTGGATCACCACGATGGCCGGGGCGCCCTGGCTGTTCGCCGGACTGGCCAGGTAACCGCTGACCGACTTGCCGTCCGGACGGTTGTAAGTGATGGTTTTAGCGGTTGCCTGTTGTGCTTTCGATGGCGTCACGTGAGTCTCCCGAAGCGATGAAAAGGTGGATGGGCGTACCGCGGCGGTCTGTGCGCTCGCCGGTAGAGGCTGGCTCCTTCCGACGCATTTCGCGCAGTTGCCGTTGCAGCGTGGCGACGGGCGGCGCGTAGAGGAAGCCGAACGAAACGCTGTTGCGACGGCCTTTGACCGCGTGGTGCATGAGGTGGGCCTGGTACAGCCGGCGCAGGTAGCGATTGCGAGGCTGGGGCCGCAACGGCCAGTGGCGGTGAACGATGCCGTCGTGGACCAGAATATAGATCAGCGCGAAAGCGGCGACGCCCGCGCCGACCCACTGCAGCGGGTCATGGCCGTTGTGGCCGAGGACGATCAGACCGACGGCCACCACGACGAGCACCAGCAGGTAAACGTCATTGGTTTCGAACGCGCCCAGGTGCTCCTCGTGGTGAGAACGGTGCAAAAACCAACCCCAGCCGTGCATGACGTACTTGTGCGCAAGAAAACCGACACCCTCCATGGCGATCAGGGTGCAGAGGAAAATCGCGAAGTTGAAAATCATAAGGGCGGCGTGGTCACGGGCGTCTGACGTCGAGGTGCAGCATACCGGGGGGCGTGGAAAATCAAAAGTCACGGATCGTCACCGCGCACCTGCCCGTTCACAAGGTCGCCAAAGATTTTCCGCACAACATTTGCTTTCCTGACCGACCGATGTGAAAAATGGCCGCCAGGGTGAATGGCGTTTTCATTCACTGTCCACATGCCTCCGCCGACTCATGCGGGGGGCATTGCTTTCAAGGAATTCAGAATGGCTCCAAGACAGGTAATCAACGCTTCGGTCAGTCCAAAAGGTAGCCTGGAGACGCTTTCACAACGTGAAGTGCAACAACTGAGCGCTGCTGGCTCAGGCAGTACGTACAGTCTTTTCCGCCAGTGCGCCCTGGCCATCCTCAACACGGGCGCGCATGTCGACAACGCCAAAACCATTCTCGAAGCCTACCAGGACTTCGAAGTGCGCATACATCAACTGGACCGCGGCGTGCGCCTGGAGCTGCTGAACGCGCCCGCCGACGCCTTCGTCGACGGCGAGATGATCGCCAGCACGCGGGAAATGCTCTTCAGCGCCCTGCGCGATATCGTCTATACCGAAAGCGAGTTGGACAGCCAGCGCATCGACCTGGAATCGTCGCAAGGCATCACCGACTACGTGTTCCACTTGCTGCGCAATGCTCGCACCCTGCGGGCGGGCGTCGAGCCGAAGATGGTGGTGTGCTGGGGTGGCCACTCCATCAACACCGAGGAGTACAAATACACCAAGAAAGTCGGCCACGAACTGGGCCTGCGCAAGCTGGACATCTGCACCGGCTGCGGCCCGGGCGTCATGAAGGGGCCGATGAAAGGCGCCACCATCGCCCATGCCAAACAACGCATCAGCGGTGGCCGCTACCTGGGGCTGACCGAGCCGGGCATCATCGCCGCCGAAGCGCCGAACCCGATCGTCAATGAGCTGGTGATCCTTCCGGACATCGAAAAACGCCTGGAAGCCTTCGTTCGGGTCGGCCACGGCATCATCATCTTCCCGGGGGGCGCCGGCACGGCGGAAGAATTCCTCTACCTGCTGGGCATCCTGATGCACCCCGACAACCAGGACCTGCCCTTCCCGGTCATTCTCACCGGCCCGAAAAGCACCGCGCCCTACCTGGAGCAACTGCACGCGTTCGTCAGCGCGACCCTGGGTGCGCAAGCGCACAAGCATTACCAGATCATCATCGACGACCCGGCCGAAGTCGCCCGGCAAATGGTTGCCGGGCTGGCCGAGGTTCGCCAGTTCCGACGCGAGCGGGCCGACGCCTTCCACTTCAACTGGCTGCTGAAGATCGAGGAAAGCTTCCAGCGTCCGTTCGACCCGACCCACGCCAACATGGCCAGCCTGCAGTTGCGCCGCGACCTGCCGCCCCATGAACTGGCGGCCAACCTGCGCCGGGCGTTTTCAGGCATCGTGGCGGGCAATGTCAAGGACAAGGGCATTCGCCTGATCGAAGAGCACGGCCCATACGAGATTCATGGCGATGCCGAAGTCATGCAGCCGCTGGACAAGCTGTTGCAGGCGTTCGTCGAGCAGCATCGGATGAAGCTGCCGGGCGGCGCGGCCTATGTGCCCTGTTACCGCGTGGTGTCCTGAGCCGCGACCGTGATGCGTTTATAGGTGGCCCACGGGCCGGCGGTGGCGAGTTGCATGGCCACCGCTCCCTGGCCTCAGGCCCCCGTCGCTCGCCCCCCCGACTGTTACTACCTCGACCGACCGGACCCTCCATGATCCAGATTCGCCCCATGACGGCCGAAGACTTCGAACGCTTCTGGCCGACGTTCCACGCCGTGATCAAGGCGCAGGAAACCTACGCCTATGATCCCGACCTGACGTACGAGCAAGCCCAGCACCTGTGGCTCGAATACCCGCCACACACACTGATCGCTGAAGAAGACGGCGTCTTGCTCGGCAGCTATTACCTCAAGGCCAACGCCGCCGGCCCCGGTAGCCACGTGTGCAACTGCGGTTACATGGTCACCGACCAGGCCCGCGGTCGTGGCGTAGCACGGGCGATGTGCGAACACTCGCAGCAACTGGCGGTGGACAGCGGCTTCAGCGCGATGCAGTTCAACTCGGTGGTGTCGACCAACGACGTGGCCGTGGCGCTGTGGACCAAGCTCGGTTTCGAGACGGTCGGTCGCCTGCCCCGCGCCTATCGCCATGCGCGCCATGGTCTGGTGGATTGCCTGGTGATGTTCAAATGGCTGGCCGAGATGCCGGCCTCCCGGAGGGCCAAGAGCCCGCTGCTGATCGGGCGCAAGAATATCGAATCGGTGGTGTCCCGGCCGCGACGTCCGCGCCCGTGAGGCCTCGGGCCACCTGACGGCCTGGGAATGGGAACCCGTGGGCCGGTGAGACCACTCAGGAACGAACCGACCGCACAAGGACAGTCTCATGAGCACACCGGACACCCTGCTTGCCGCACTGGGCAGGCATTTGAATACCGAACTGGGTCTGGAAAATGGCGTTTGCGCGCTGTTCGATCAGGACCGTGAAGTCGCCATCATCGAAATGCCTCCCGCGGGCGATGTCGCGGTGCTGCACTGCAAGCTGCCGCTACGTTCGACGCCCGACACGTATGAACATCTGCTGCGCTTGAATTTCGACACGGACGCGCTGCACGGGTGCTGGCTGGCACTGGACCCCCGCAACGACCTCCGGCTATGCACGCACATGGCGCTTCAGGGCCTGTCGGAAGCTGCATTCGTGCACGGCGTTCAGGGCTTCATCCGCCAGGCGCGGGAAATGCCTCATCTGCTGAAAACGGTCACGCCGCCGAAACGCTCGGCGATGCCGGGGCTGGCCCGCAGCCTATAGGCTTCAGGCGGCGACACCCGGGTGTCGTGCGATGACGCTTTTTGCCATCTGCGCGGCGCTTCCAAACTTGCTGGAATCCGATCTCTCTACGATGCTGTACACACGGCCCGATTGGCGTGGCCGCGCTCACAAATACGCGCCGGAGAGGCCAGCATGACGACCGTAGCCGAACTACTGAAACTCAAAGAAAAGCACCAGGGTGAAGTTCACACCGTCAGACAGGATCAGATGGTCATCGACGCGATCAAGCTCATGGCCGAGAAGAACATCGGCGCCGTGCCCGTGGTCGATGGTGCGGTGATCGTTGGCATCGTCAGCGAACGGGATTACGCCCGCAAGATGGAACTGGAAGGACGCGCGTCGGTCGGCACGCCGGTCAGCGAGATCATGACCCGGAATGTGAAAACCATCACCCCGCAGCACAAAGTGGATGCGTGCATGGGCATCATGACCGATAACCGCTTGCGCCACTTGCCCGTGGTGGAGAACGGTCAGTTGGTGGGACTGCTGTCCATCGGCGACCTGGTCAAGGAAGCCATCGCCGAACAGGCACGCCTGATCGAGAAAATGCAGGAATACATCCGCGGCGAGAGTTATTGATCCACACGACGCACCGACTGTTACTGCACCGGCAGGAAGTTGAGGAACAACAGGCTCTGCGCGTAATTGAGGCCAATTCGCCGATAGCGCTCGTCGAGCATTTGGGTCAGCAGGTCAAGCCGCGCGACGATTTTTCCGAATTCCGTGGCAAAGCTCAGGTTGCTGCCCTCTTCCGTGATTTCGTTGGAGAACAGCATCAACTCGCCGTTCGCATTTTGTCGCTGGCCAAGCAACCACGTGGCTTTCTCAATGTTGCGGGCGGCGTTGTTGACGAAGGTCGGATTGATTTGGTCAGTCATGAAGAATTCGAGCCGTCCTCCATGGGCGGTGACCAGCATGCTGCCAATGGCGTAGATGAATGCGCCGACCCGATCGCCCAGGAACTCAGGGCTCAACGCGTAGCTGAGGGCTGCCAGGTCCCGACGGTTGCCTAACTGCGGCAACGGCTTCTGCTGTTCAATGGCCAAGCGCACATTGCGTTCAGCGGCGCGCGCGTCGACGAAGCCGGATTTGCGCCACTGCGCCGGGTTGCGCAAATACAGTTTGCTCATCAACAGGTAAAGGCTTTCCAGGTTGTCGTGCATGGCCAGGGTGGCCATCCGGTCGACGCTGGTCTGAAAAAATTCCTGAGGCCGGGTTTCACTGAGTTGCGTCGCCACGTCGCGCCCATCCTGTCGAGTACAACCGACCGCGCAAAGCGCCATGAGCCCGAACGCGAGCAGCGCCCGCGAGCGCGAACGCATGAAGAACCCAGAAGCAACACACACCATCGATCACACGCTTCAACCCACTGGACCCGCGTCAATCGCAGCGTCCCCGCCCTGCATAGAGCGGCAAATCGAAAAAAAGTGCGGCGAGCGGAGTCAATCCGCGCTGAACACGGCTGCCCGCCATTCGGTTTTCCGGCCCGGAGTGGCGCGCGGATTTGACGGCGCCGTCGCCTTTCACCAAGCTAGCCGACTTCACATGCTTCCAGGACCGCTCCGCGTGATGACCCCAAGCCTGCATTGGCGCCGCTTTCTTTTCTGCCTCGCTCCGCTGATCGCCTTGCTCGCAGCCTGCGATGGCGGTGCACCCAAACCCAAGCCTGCCGAGGCCACCACCTACGTCAGCGTCGAGTGGGACAAACTGCCCGCAGTCAACGACGTCGACCTGATGGCGGGTTTCAACAGTTGGTTCTCGGCCTGCAAGCGGCTGGCGAAGGACGCGGTCTGGGGCCCCACCTGCACGCAAGCGGCGCAGGTGCCGCAGAACCCGGCGGCGGTGCGCGACTTTCTGAAGAACACGCTTCAGGTCTACAGCCTGCGCTCGTCGGAGCACGGCGCCAACGGGCTGATCACCGGCTACTACGAGCCCATCTACAAAGGCAGCGAGCAGCGCAATGACCAACACCCGGTCGCCATTTACGGCGTCCCCGAGGACTTGATCATCGTCAACTTGGACAGCCTGTACCCCGAGCTCAAAGGCAAGCGCCTGCGCGGTCGCCTCGACGGTCGTGTCCTGCGCCCTTACGACGATGCAGCCACCATCGGCGAAAAAGGCGTCAACGCCCCGGTCCTCGCGTGGCTGGAAAACCCGATCGACCTGCAGTTCCTGCAAATCCAGGGCTCGGGCCGCGTTCAGCTCGAAAGCGGTCGGCAATTGCGCATTGCCTATGCCGACCAGAATGGCTACCCGTACAAACCCGTGGGCCGCTGGCTGGTGGAACAGGGCCAGTTGACCAAGGACGAAGTGTCCATGGGCCGCATCCGCGATTGGGCCATTGCCCACCCCGAGCGCGTGCCCGAGCTGTTGGGGAGCAACCCCAGTTACGTGTTCTTCACCCTGCGCCCGGACAGCGACGAAGGGCCGCGCGGCTCGCTCAACGTGCCGTTGACCGCCGGGTACAGCGTGGCGATCGATCGCAAGGTGATTCCCCTGGGCAGCTTGCTCTGGTTGTCGTCGACCCATCCAGACGGGTCGCCGCTGGTGCGTCCGGTGGCCGCTCAGGACACCGGGGGCGCGATTGCGGGCGAAGTGCGCGCCGATATGTTCTGGGGCACCGGCGATGCCGCGGGCGAACTGGCGGGCAACATGAAACAGCAAGGGCAGATCTGGATGCTGTGGCCCAAGGGAGCACCCTTGCCAGACAACAAGCCCAAAAGTTGAAGACAGGACCCCTGGCCCATGAGCACTGAAGTGATACCCACTGAACAGGTCATCCTCTCCGGCAGCGCCGTGGCGTTGCAGCCACTCCAGACCGCCCATGCGGGGGAGCTGCTGGAAGCTGCCGCGGACGGCGATCTATGGGACATGAAGGTCACGGTCATTCCCGGCCCCGCTACCGTCGAGCAGTACATCGCCACCGCCCTGGCGGGACGCGCGGCGGGTTCGGTGATGCCGTTCGTGATCGTGCGCCGCGACACCGGTCGCATCGTCGGCAGCACCCGCTTCTGGAAAATTGACCGCAAGAACCGCAAGCTGGAGATCGGTCACACTTGGCTGGGGCAATCGGTCCAGCGCTCGGGCCTGAACACAGAAATGAAATACCTGATGCTGAGCTACGCCTTCGAGGTCATGGAGTGCGTGCGCGTGCAATTCACCACCGACGAATTGAACGAGAAATCCCGGGCGGCCATTCTGCGCATCGGCGCCACTCAGGAAGGCATCGTCCGCCACGAACGCATCATGCCCGATGGTCGCAAGCGCAACTCGGTGCGGTTCAGCATCATCGACGACGAATGGCCGGCGGTGAAAGCGCTCCTGCGAACACGCATGGCACCTGCCACCTGAGCGCATCAACGGCGAATCCCAACCTGGTGTCCGGTTGCAGATGGATCTGTAACCGGTTTCAGGTATAACGAAGCATCGACCCTCGAACTTATCCTCCTGACCTTTTTATGACCCAGACTGATGCTCCCCACGATTTCCACATGGGCTGGTTGCTGTTTGCCCTGGCCATGGGCGCTTTCGCCATCGGCACCACCGAATTCGCGTCGATGACGCTCTTGCCGTTCATCGCTGGCGAATTTCACAGCACCCAGCCATTGGCCGGCCATGCCATCAGCGCCTATGCATTGGGGGTCGTGGTGGGCTCGCCGGTGATCATGGTATTGGGGGTCCGCTTGGAGCGCCGGGCTTTGCTGGTCATGCTGGCCGCTTTCATTGGCGTCGCCAATGCCCTGAGCGCCATCGCCCCCTCCTTGCCCTGGCTGGTGTTCTTCCGCTTTTTGAGTGGTTTTCCCCATGGCGCCTATTTCGGCGTCGCCATGCTGCTGGCGGCCTCGCTGGTGCCCAAGAATCAACGGGCACAGGCGGTCTCGAGGGTATTTCTCGGCTTGACCATCGCCACCATCGTCGGCGTGCCATTCGCCACCTGGATCGGCCAGACCGTTGGCTGGCGCTGGGGCCTCGGCATCGTCGCGGGGCTGGCGGCCATCACCGCGCTGCTGATTCGCTCACTGGCACCGCTTTCACCGGCGCAGGCCGACGCCAGCCCGCTGCGCGAGTTGGGCGCTTTGCGTTCGCGTCAGGTCTGGTTGACGCTGGGTATCGCCGCATTGGCTTCGGCGGGGTGTTCTGCGTGTACACCTACCTGGCGGCGACGCTGATCGAAGTGACCCGCACGTCGGGGATCATGATTCCCTTGGTCATGGCCGTGTTCGGGCTGGGGACCACGGTCGGCAATCTGGTGTGCGGCTGGGCGGCGGACCGCGCAACGATGCGCGCGGCAGGCATTTCCCTGGGCTTCACCGCGGTGGTGCTGATGCTCTACCCCGCCGCCACCGAAAACCTCTGGCTGCTGATCCCTCTGGTATTTTTCATTGGCTGTGGCGTGGGCCTGGCCGCGATCCTGCAAACGCGTCTGATGGACGTTGCCCCGCACGCGCAATCACTGGCCGGGGCGCTGGTGCAAAGTGCGTTCAATCTGGCCAACGCCATTGGCCCATGGGTCGGCGGCATCGTGATTTCGTTGGGCCTGGGTCTTCCGGCCACCGGCTATGCGGCGGCCGCGCTGACCTTCGGCGGGCTGGGCATGTGGTACTGGGCGCTGGTGGACGCGCGCCGCCAGCAGGCACCGTTCGCCGAGCAGCGGGCCTGACGCGGTGCGTCACCGTGTCACTTAGCGGCGGCCTGAAAAACCTTGTCCGTTGCGCAGGGGCAGGCATAATCCCCGCTATCCACCGCCAGTGAAGAGCGTTACGGCCTTGAGACACGCGACATTCTGTTCAGATCCCGTCATGGCCAGCAGTTGCGCCAATGGCTCGGTACGCCGGGCGTCCCGTCGGCTGGGCCAAATCTACGATGAAGCCTTTCAGGCATGCGGCCTGAAGGCCACCCAGTATTCACTTCTGTCACAGATCGCCCGCAGCGACGAGCCGCGCATGCGCGACCTGGCTCAGGCTCTGGTGATGGACTTGTCGGCGTTGGGCCATACGCTCAAGCCGCTGGTGCGCGATGGCCTGGTGGAGTTGCAGATCGATGAGGCCGACCGCCGCAGCCGGCGCGTGCTGCTGACCGCTGCCGGCAAGCGCAAATATCAGGAGGCCCGCAAGGTATCGGAGCGGGTGTCGCAGATGTTCGACAAAACCTTCGGCGCCGAAGAGACGGTGAAGCTGCGCCAGGCACTGGACTTCATCGCCTCGGAAGGGTTCGCCGACGCGCTGCTGCAGGCGCTGAAAGCGGACCCGGCGTAAAGCTCTGCTTCAAGAGCCGCTGCGCCGACTCACGGATCGATGGGCGGATCGTCGTCGCTGTTGCCCGGGTCGGGAAACATCACGCCCACCCGCGGTCGGTGCAGGCCACGCGCAGGGGCCATCGCGGCCGATTCCGCGAGTTTGGTCGCCATCTCCCAGTGTCGGGCCTCTTGTCCCTCAGGCCTGCCCTCGGTTTCCCAAATCAGTTGTGCCAGTTGGCGGACTGCGTCTTCGTCCACACTCATGCCTGCCCCCCTTTGCCTGCTGACCCACCACGCCGCCGACATCGAGCCGAGCCCCAACCCTTCGATGCCCACGGCATGGACCAGACCGTCATTCAGTTGATCCTGAGGATGAAATCCGAGCGCCTCCGTGGGGGCGGTGAAAGCTGTAGACAGCCAGAACCGCCTGCCCGTCCCTGGACGCGTCACGGGGACGCCACGACGTCGCATGACCGAGTCTCCTCAGCACGACTCAGCCGCGACGCCGCAGCAAGAAGCTGCCCAGAATGCCCAGCCCGGCTGCCACACCGACCACCTGCCAGGGATGAGCCTTGACGTAGTCACGGCCCGTCTCAAGCCAGTGGGCGACGGGTGAAGGGGCGGACGCCGGTTCGGTTACGGAGCGCTCTGCCTGCTCGAGGAACGCGGTGAGCCGCTTGTGCGCCAGGGCGGTTCGATCCTGATGCAAGGCATCGCCCGCGGCGAGCAAGGCGTTGGTCTCATTAATGAAGGTGTTCAGTTGATCGCGGGTTTTGCGGTAAAGGTCGTCCGTCAGGGATTCGCTAACCTTGTTGATCTGGCTCATGGCAGTTCCGTTTTGGGCTCATGGAACTGGGTTGACACGGGCTGGATGGCATTCGTTCCGATGATCTTTGCCCGGCGGGCCCAAACGGCGCGAGAGGTGACGGCTCCCGCGCCGAAGCGGCGAAGCAACGCTTATTGCAGCGCCTGAGACCCCACCGGGGTGGTGCGCGCGGTGGGCAGCTCCTTGGCCACCGCCGGGGCCGTCTCGCGCATCTTCATCGCGCACAAGGTGGACACCACGCCCAGCGAACTGAAAAGCAGCGCCGGTCCCATCCAACCCACTTTGGCGTACAGCGCGGTGGCGATGAACGGTAGCGTACCGGCCACCAGCGACGCGCAGTTATAGCCCAGGGAAATCCCGGAGGACCGCACGTTGGCCGGAAACTGCTCGGTGAACCAACTGGCCTCGACCGCGAAGATCGGGTCATGGCTGAGAATCAACGCCATGGCCACGGCCACGATGATGAGGGGGACGATACCGGTATTGATCATCATGAACATCGGGATGCCGAACACGATGGTGAACAGCGAGCCAATCAGAAACACCGGTTTGCGTCCGATGCGGTCGCTCAACGCGCCGTAGAACAGGTGACTGCCCAGCCCGATCGCGGAACCGATCATCGTGCCCCAGAGCACGTTTTGCTTGGTGGCGATCCCCGCCAGCAACACGTAGGACAGCATGAAACTGGTGGCCAGGTAGTAACCGCCGGTTTCCGCCAGGCGCAGGCCGGCGATTTGCAAGACCTTGCGCCAGTCCTTGCGAATGACTTCCAGTGCAGGCTGCTTGATCAGCGCATTCTGCGCCTTGGCTTTTTCGAATTCAGGCGACTCGCTGACGCTCAGGCGAATCCACATGCCCACCGCGACCATCACCACCGACGCAAGGAACGGCGCGCGCCAGACCCAGTCGCCTTCGAACACCATGGCTGACAGCAGAAAGGCCCCGTTGGCCATCAGCAGCCCCAGGGGAATGCCGATCTGGGGCACCGCGCCGAAGAAGCCGCGACGATGGGCGGGCGCGTGTTCGCAGGCCATCAGCACGGCACCGCCCCACTCCGCGCCGAAGCCGATGCCCTGAATCATCCGCAGCAAGATCAACAGAATCGGCGCGATCACGCCGGCCTGTGCATAGGTGGGCAAGGCACCGATCAGGACCGTCGCCCCGCCCATGGCCAGCAACGACCAGAGCAGCACGGTCTTGCGCCCGAGGCGGTCGCCGTAATGCCCCGCCAGATAGCCACCCAGAGGGCGCATGAAAAAGCCCACTGCCATGGTCGCGAACGCGGCCAGAATACCGACGATCGGCTCTGTGGTGTGGAAGAACACTTGGCCAAACCAGCCGGCGGCGGCGGTGCCGTAGATGAAGAAGTCATAACTCTCCACGGCCGAACCGATCATGGAGGCGAAGGAGACTTTTCCCGCATTGTTCTGCTCGGGTGAGGCTTGGGTGGATTCGCTCATGGCAAACTCCGGGATCTTATTGTTGTTGTGTCGGGCAGAACGGGCCTGCCCGCTGCGTTGAAACGTACTGTCTTGCGGTACCGGCTAGGGCGCCCAGGTTTCGATCACTCGACTGTCATCACGCTTGCCCAGGCCCGACTCGGCCGCTTGGCAAAACCGCGCGTGAGCGGTGTCGAGCAGCGGTACGGCCGCGCCACAGCCTTGAGCGGCGTCAGCGACCAGCCCGCTGTCCTTGACGAAAATGTCCACCATGCTGGTGACCTGGGTGTCGGTGCCTTCGAGCATGCGCGGGCCACGGTCGGACAGCATCCACGATCCCCCTGCGCCCTGCTGCACCAGATCCAGTACCCGTCCCGGGTCCAGACCCAGCGATCGCGCCAGGCTCAACGCCTCGGCAGCCGCCACCAGGTGCACCGAACACAGGTGCTGATTGACCACCTTGATGGCCTGACCATCGCCGATCTCCAGCCCGGCGTTGCGCACCTCGCCCATGCTTCGCAACACCGGTTCGACATGGGCGACCGCGGCCGCCGGACCGGCCGCAAATATCAACAGGCTGCCGGTTTGTGCCCGCGCGACGCCGCCGGTGACGGGAGCGTCGACCACCTGCACGCCTTTCTCTCGCAGACGCGCGGCCTGCTCGCGCACCGAGGCCGGGCCGACGGTACTCATCACCACCCAGTGCTGCCCAGGCTTCAGTGGGCCGCATTGGCTGACCAACGCGTCGAGTTGCGCGGGGGTGGCAACCATGACCACGACGACATCGGCATCACTGGCCGCTTGCCAGTCAGCGCTGGATTCGATGCCATGCGTCAGCGCCAGCGTGCGGTTCGCTTCACTCAACTCGACGCCGATCAGCCCATGGCCAGCTTGCTGGATCTGCCGCGCCATAGGCAGGCCGATGGCCCCGAGGCCAATAAAAGCAACGTTCATTTTCGCGCTCCTTATACCAGCCACTGGCGGATGTTCGCCGCCATGACTTGAGTGGAAATGCCATAGCGATCATGCAGGGTCGGCAGCGCACCGGCGTCCAGATAGGCGTCCGGCAAGGCGATCTGGCGAAACACCGGGCTGATCCGCGCCTTGAGCAGGGCCAGCGCCACCGCTTCACCCAGGCCGCCGACCGTGCTGTGGTTCTCGGCCACCACCACCAAGCGCCCGCCGCGTTGGCATTCGCGCAGAAGCGTGGCCTCGTCCAGCGGCTTGATGGTCGGGACGTGTAAGACCGCGACCTCGGCACTGCCGTCGTCCAGCAGTTCGGCCACTTCCAGCGCACGCATGGTCATGATGCCGCTGGAGATGATCAGCACATCTTTTCCATCCCGCAGCAGGCTGGCCTTGCCCAGTTCAAAGCGGTAGTCGTACTGATCCAGCACCATGGGCACCTTGCCCCGCAACAACCGCATGTACACCGGGCCAGCGTATTCGGCGATGGCGGCCACGGCTTGGGCCGTATCCAGTGCATCACAGGGGTCGATCACGGTCAGGCCCGGCACCGCGCGCATCAGCGCCAGGTCATCGGTGGCCTGGTGGCTGGGGCCGTAGCCGGTGGTCAAGCCTGGCAGCGCGGCGCAGATCTTGACGTTCAGGTGCTCTTCGGCGATCACCTGGTGAATGAAGTCATAGGCACGGCGCGTGGCAAACACCGCATAGGTGGTGGCGAATGGGATCAGCCCCTCCTTCGCCATACCCCCTGCGGCGGCCATCAGCAGTTGTTCGGCCATGCCCATTTGCAGGTGCCGTTCGGGAAACTCGCGAGCCAAAATGTGCAGGTCGGTGTATTTCGACAAGTCGGCGGTCATGCCGACAATCCGAGGATCTTTTTGCGCGGCGGCCACCAGCGCGTGGCCGAACGGTGCGGCTTCGGTGCGCTGGCCTTCGCTGGCGATCGAGGCAATCATCGCCGACGTGGTCAGGCGCGGTTTTTGAGCGGTTGGCAGGTTCATTCAGGCACTCCTCGATTCGTAATGCGCGTCGAGAGCCTTGATCGCGGCCTGCCACTCCTCCGGCTCGACACGGATGAAATGGTTTTTTTCGCGGGTTTCCAGGAAGTCCACGCCCTTGCCCATCAGCGTGTCGAACAGGATGACCCGCGGCTGGGCCGCTTTGACTGCCATGGCTTGATCGAACGCGGCGATGACCGCCGCAAGATCGTTGCCATCGACCCGCTGCACATGCCAGCCGAATGCCTGCCATTTGTCCGCCAGCGGTTCGAAATCCAGAATCTCGCGGGAATTGCCGTCCGCCTGCTGCTGGTTGAGGTCGACCAGGGCGATCAAATTCCCCAGTTCATGGTGGGCCGCCGACATCGCGGCTTCCCAGGTCGAACCCTCGTTGAGTTCGCCATCGGACATCGAGTTGAAGACCCACGCGGGATTGCCTTTCATGCGCAGCCCCAGTGCCATGCCCACGCCGATCGGCAGGCCCTGGCCGAGGGAACCGCCGGAGATTTCCATGCCGGGGGTGTAGCTCGCCATGCCCGACATCGGCAGGCGGCTGTCGTCGGAGCCGTAGGTCTCCAATTCGCTTTCGGGGATGATTTGCGCTTCGATCAACGCGGCGTAGAGCGCAATCGCGTAGTGGCCGTGTGACAAGAGAAAGCGGTCACGGCCCTCCCATGACGGCTCGCCGGGGCGAACGTTCATGGCGTAGCAATAGGCGGTGGCCAGTACATCGGCCCAGCCCAGTGCCTGCCCGACATAACCCTGCCCTTGAACTTCGCCCATGCGTAATGCGAAACGCCGGATGCGCCAGGCGTGCCGGGCGACGCGATGCAGCGACGCTGCGCCTGCGTCGGCGGCCTGAGAACGTGTTGTCATGCGTGAGTCCTGCTTATTTTTATTAAGGGGTGACACCATCGTCAGCAGGCAACCAATTGATGTTTCGAATTCATCAAATGGCCTGCAAGCGATGTGCAATCAAGCTAGCATCGGCAAATAGCCCCTTACAAAGGACATTTTTGCAGCAATGAGTGAGCAGAATTCATTAATTCAGCAGCTTCGCCGGGTGCCGCTGTCAGCGCTGCGGGTGTTCGAATCCGCAGGCCGGTCAGGGTCGTTCATTCAGGCGGCCCAGGAGCTGGGCATTTCCCCGAGCGCCGTGAGCCATTCGATTCGCAAGCTGGAGGCATCCATCGACCTGCAGTTGTTCGAACGCACCACCCGCGAAGTCAACCTCACGGCCAAGGGCCGACTGCTGATGGAGCACGTGCAACGGGGTTTGGAGGAAATGCAGCGTGGATTTGTCCTGGCCAGCAGCGACGAACCCCCGCCTCTGCGCCTGCACACCGCGCCCAGTTTCGGCATGCAATGGTTGATGCCGCGCTTGGCCCGTTTCGTCCAGGCCCACCCGACCATCGACCTGCGCTTCTCGGCCAGCACCGATTACGCGCAATTCGAAAACGACGACTTCGACCTCGACATCGTTTATGGCGAGCCGCGATCGAGCCTTATCGAGAAAGTCCCGCTGGCCGTCGAGCACCTCACGCCACTGTGCAGCCCGGAACTGGCCCGAAGCATTCGCACCCCGCAAGACCTTTACGAGCATCGGCTGATTCAGTGCGATGTACAGATGCTGCAGTGGAAAGGCTGGTTCGAGGCCAACCACCTCATGTCCCCGCACCACTACGCCTTGCGCTTCGACCGTAGCATCATGGCCATCGCCGCCGCCAGCAACGGCATGGGGGTGGTCCTGGAGTCGACCCTGCTGGCCCAGACCGAGCTGGAAAAGGGCACCCTGGTCGCACCGCTGCGGGCCGTGACCCATGACGTGCAGTACATCGGCCACTACCTCGTCTATCCAAAACGACGAACCCGGCACGAGGCGGCGGAGGTGTTCAAGAAGTGGCTTCTGGATGAGTTGGGGTTGGGGTCCGCCAGTTTGCCCCGTCAGGATTGACCAAGTGCCGCGTGCCAACGCCAGCCCCCGGCCGTAGGTCGGCGCGACCAGGCCGGTGGCCAGAATCCTGTTCGCCATCTGGCAACTGTATGCAGTCACACAGGGCGCCAGCGTTCTCCTGTTAGGGTTCACCTTCTTTGAGGTGATCTTTGCAATTCTTCAAGGTTGGCCTGTACACGAAGCGGGGCGAACGGCCATTGAACGCGTCAAAGGTCGGGCCGATCCGGATTTCGCGCATTAACCATACGGATACACCCATCCGAAGCGAACCCATCGTTCGGATGGACTCCAGCGGAGCCATCCTTCGAGTCGACTAATGGCACCTTCACGGTCTGTCGACGAAGTCCCTTTACAGACAACCGGTTACGTGCCGTTTTCAGAGGTCGTCCATTACCCCGCCAAAACCTCTGCGTTGAAGTCGCATGGATCCAAACTAATGTTTTTGCCACACAGGAGCAGGACGCACCTGCTCCGGACGACAAGAAGATCTGGACGTGAGCTGACGTGCAGCTCCCGAAAACACACCAACGCCCGAGATGTTGTCGCGTAGTTGTTTTTCGTAAAGCAGAAAAGGGATTTGGAAATGGAAAACATCGTCGTTGCTGACAAGGTCACCTCTCAAATCGACGCCCGTGCCTGGGGCAATCTGCAACTGAAAGATCCCGCTGTCGTTCAAATGCCGGTCGCGCCCAATCAGGTGGCATCGGTCACCCGAAATGGTCAGGACTTGATCGTCCACCTCAAAAACGGCGAGCAGATTCAAGTCGCCCATTTCTTCAATACCGGCCCGGACGGGCTGGCCAGCGACATGGTCTTTCAAGATGAGGACGGCGCGCTCTGGCAGGCGCAGTACAGCGCTGAGTCGTTCAATGGCTTCACCTTTGACGAAATCACCTCGATCGATGAGTTGATCGCCGGCACCGGCGTGGTCAGTGGTGCGACATCGGCCTGGGCCATCGCCGGGTTGGGTCTTTTGGGTGCGGGTGGCGCAGCAGCGGCCGCCGGAGGGGGCGGCGGTGGTGGTGGCGGAAATGGCGGCAGCCCGGGCAGTCCGCCCGACACAACGGCGCCGGACGCACCGACGGGGCTCGGATTTTCCGCCAACGGCCTGTTGCTGAGCGGAATTGGGGAAGTCGGCGCGCAGGTGACCGTTCGCGACGCCAACGGCAACGTGATCGGAACGGGTACGGTCGGCAACGACGGGCGGTTCGACGTCCCGCTCAACGCACCGCAGACCAATGGTCAGACCGTCAACGTGACCCTCACCGATGCCGCGGGCAACACCTCCGCACCGAGCACCACCACGGCAAACGACACCACCGCACCGAATGCCCCGGCGAACCTGCAGGTCAGCAACGACGGCACGCAGCTTTCCGGCACGGCAGAACCCGGCGCGACCGTACAAGTGCGCGGTGCGGACGGCACCGTCCTTGCCAGCGGAGTCGCCGCTGCCGATGGGACCTTCAACCTGACGCTCAGCCCACCGCAGAGCAATGGCCAGACGCTGTCGGTGAGTGCCACGGATCCGGCGGGCAACACCTCCGCGCCCGGCATCGTGATTGCTGCAGATACCACTGCGCCGGATGCCCCGACGAACCTGCAGGTCAGCAACGACGGCACGCAGCTTTCCGGCGCGGCAGAGCCCGGCGCGACCGTGCAAGTGCGCGGCGCGGACGGCACCGTCCTTGCCAGCGGAGTCGCCGCTGCCGATGGGACCTTTACCTTGACGCTCAACCCGCCGCAAAGCGACGGTCAGACGTTGTCGATCAGCGCCACGGACGCCGCCGGCAACACCTCGGTCAGTGCTCAGACACAGGCGCCGGACGTCGATCAACCTGGGACACCTGTAGATCAGACACCTCCCGACGCGCCCACCGACGTCGCCATCGCTCGCGACGGTACGCAGATTTCCGGTCGCGGTGAGGTCGGCGCCACCGCCACAGTCATCGACGCCAACGGCAACGTACTCGGCACCGCGGTTGTCGGTCAGGACGGCACGTTCACCGTGACCCTCACGCCCCCACAAACCGGCGGTGAGGTGTTGCAACTGACGCTGACCGATGCGGCGGGCAACGTTTCGACCAATGTCCCGGTGCAGGCCTATGACCTGTCGCCCCCCCTGACCCCGACGAATCTGGTGTTGTCCGCCGACGGGCTGACCCTGTCCGGACACACCGAAGCGGGCGCCCGGGTGTACGTCCGAGACATCGCAGGTCGCGTCATTGGCATAGGTCGCGCAGGTGCTGACGGCAACTTCACCCTGACCCTCGACGCCGCTCAGATCAATGGCCAGCAGCTGGACGTCAGCGCCCTCGACGCTGGGGGGAACACTTCGGCATCCGTGGTGTTCACCGCCGATGACACACAACCTCCGGCACCGGTCACCGATCTCGTGATCAGCGCCGATGGCACCCGGATTTCCGGGCATGGCGAACCCTTGGCGACGGTTACCATCGTCAGCCAGAACGGCACCCCGCTGGGCACCGTAGTGGTCGCAGCGAATGGCACCTTCGAGACTACGCTGACCACCCCCGTCAGCGCCGGCGACAGCGTGCGCGTCACGCAGACCGATGCACACAACAATGCGTCGTCACCCGTCACCGTGATTGCCCCGGCCACGGGCCCTGCCACCCCCGACAACCTCGCCCTCAGTGCCGACGGAACGCAGCTCACGGGCACGGCCTCGCCCAATGCGTTGGTCCAGGTCAGAGATGCCAGCGGCAACCTGCTCGGCAGTGCAGTCGCCGACAGCAATGGCACGTTCTCCCTGACCTTGTCCCCTGCGCAACTGGCCGGGCAAGTGATCGACGTGGTGTCCACCGACGGCAATGGCGTGAGTTCGGTCACCATTCCGTTCACCACACCGGACCTCACCCCGCCTGCCGAAGCCACCGATTTGACGGTCAGCAACAGCGGCCTCACCTTGGCGGGACGTGGCGAGGCAGGCGCGACCGTCACCGTGACCGATGCCCAAGGCAATGTACTGGGCACGGCCGTGGTGCTGGTCACTGGCAGCTTCACGGTCAACCTTTCAACTGCCCAGACCAACGGCCAGCCGCTCACCGTCGTCCTCACCGATCCTGCGGGCAATGCCTCTGCGGGCGCCCCTGTGACGGCCCCCGACCTCGACGGCCCGCTGCAACCCGAGAACATCAGCGTGAGCAGTGACGGACGGGTGCTGACCGGGGATGGCGAAGTCGGGTCGCGCGTCACCGTGACCGGCGCCAACGGCACCGTATTGGGCAGTGCCATCGTCGGTGCAGACGGGCATTTCAGCCTCACGTTGAACACGCCCCAGCACAATGGCCAGACCCTGCTGGTGACTGCCGTCGACAGCGCCGGCAATGCCGCACCTGCGGTCAGTTTCATCACGCCGGACACCCAGCCTCCCGTGGCCGTAAGCGGGCTCGCGCTGAACGCATCGGGCTCGGTGCTGACCGGCCTTGGCGAGGCCGGGGCCACAGTGACCGTACGCGACGATCAGGGTAACGTGATCGGCAGCGGCCAGGTGGGCAACAACGGGCAGTTTTCCCTGACCCTGGACACACCACAAACCGACGCTCAAGTACTGCAGGTCACCCAGGCCGATGCGGCGGGCAACGTCTCGCCGCCCGCCTCGGTGACCGCACCCGACACTTCCACGCCCGACCCCGTGACCGCGGTGACCGTGTCTGCCAACGGCCTGGTGGTGACCGGCAACGGTCAAGTGGGCGCCACCGTGACCGTCACCGACAGTCAAGGCCAGGTACTGGGCTCGTCGGTGGTCGGCGCCAACGGCCAATTCGAAATCACGCTCACTGCCGCGCAAACCAATGGGCAAGCCCTGAGCATCGTGCAGGCGGACGGCTCCCCTACGACCGCCCAGCCGGTGACGGTGCCTGCGCCCGACCTGCAAGCCCCTGCTGCCCCGAGCGCTCTGGTGCTCAATGGCGCAGGCGACACCCTCAGTGGGTCGGGCGAGCCCGGCGCCACCGTCAGGGTTTATGGCCCGGGCGGTGCATTGCTGAATACCGCCGTGGTCGACAACACAGGGCATTTTTCCGTTCAGCTCGGCGCGGTGTTCAACGACGGCCAGGTGCTGCAGGTCAACCAGACCGATGCCGCCAACAACCTGTCGGCCAATGCCTCGCTGACCGCTCCTGATGTCACCGCGCCGGTGGCACTGAGCAACGTGACCATCAGCAGCAACGGCGCAGTGGTCACCGGGATCGGCACGGCAGGTGACACCGTGACGGTACGGGATGCCAGCAACACGGTGCTGGGCAGCGCGGTGGTCGCGGCCAACGGCACGTTCAGCGTGACACTGAGCGCGCCGCAGCTGGATGGCCAGGTGCTGAGCGTCAGCCAGACCGATGCGAGCAACCTGTCGTCGCCTATCAGCCCAGTAACCGCGCCGGACGTCACCGCCCCCCCTGCCCCGACGGGCGTGACAGTGGACGGCACGGGTTCCACGGTGTCGGGCCAGGCCCAGGCGGGCAGCGTGGTGGTGGTGCGTGGCGCCGACGGGACGGCACTGGGGCAAGTCACCGTGGGTTCGAGCGGCACCTTTACGGTGACGTTGAATACCCCCTTGCACAACGGCGAAACCTTGCAGGTGTCTGCGACGGACGGCAGCAACACCTCCCTGCCCTCCACCGTAACTGCCCCCGACGACACGCCGCCTGCACCGGTCAGCAATGTGGCCATCGACCCGCAGGGCACCGTCGTCTCGGGCACCGGGGAACCGGGCACGACCGTCACCATCAGCAACGGCGCGACCGTCGTGGGCAGCGGCCCGGTCGGCGCCGACGGCACCTTCGTCATTACCCTCACGCCACCGGCGGCCAATGGCAGCACGCTGACCGTGACCAGCAGCGATGCCACGGGCAATACGTCACAACCCGTGCCCCTCGCCGGCCCTGACGGCACACAGCTCGCCACGCCAAGCGACCTGGCGCTGAGCACCGACGGCCTCACCCTGACCGGGGTGGGCACGCCCGGCAGCACGGTGACCGTCGTTGGCAGCAACCCGGCCGAGACCGCGACCGTCAACAGTTTCGGGCGCTTCAGCATTCGGCTGAATTTCGCCCGGTTGAACGCCGAAACCCTGCATGTCACCGCCAGCGATGGCGCCGGTCACAGCTCGGTTGTCGCCACGGTCATCGCCAACGACACCACTGCACCGGACGCGCTGACCACCGCGACCCTCAATGGAACGGGCAGCGTGGTGTCCGGTCGGGGCGAAGCCGGTGCGACGGTGAGCATCACCAACAGCGCCGGGGTGCTGCTCGGGACGGCAACCGTGGCCAGCAACGGCACCTTCTCTATCACCCTGTCCACACCGCAGACCAACGCGCAAGTGCTGGTGGCGACCCAGACCGATGCTGCAGGCAACGTGTCGCAACCCTTGACCCTCATAGCCCCTGACCTGCTCGCCCCGCCCGCCGCCACGGGCTTGAGTATCAATGCCGTGGGCACGGTTGTCAGCGGCCAGGGCGAAGCCGGCGCCACCGTCACCATTCGTGACGCTGCGGGCAATGTGCTCGCCACCGGCAGCGTGGATTTGAGCGGAAACTTCCAGGTGACCCTGCCCGCCGCCCAGACCACCGGTGCGGCGTTGCAGGTCACCCTGACCGATGCGTCGGGCAACGTATCGCCGACCGCCAGCCTGGCGACCACCGACAGCACGCCGCCGGCCGTGGTACAGGTTGAGCGGGTCAGCGGTGACGGCAGCGCCGTAAGCGGTACCGGCGAAGTCGGCGCTACCGTCAAGGTCACCGATGCCAACGGCACGGTGCTCGGCACGGCTATCGTCGGTGCCGATGGGCATTTCATCGTCGCCCTCTCACCCGCCCAGAATAACGGCCAGACCCTGGACATCAGCCAGACCGATGCCAGCGGCAATGTATCGCCGTCGGTGAACTTCCCCGCCCCCGACATCAGTCCACCTGCGGCGCTTTCTCAGGTGACGGTCAATGCCGATGGCCTGACTGTCACGGGCCACGGCGAGCCTGGCGCGACCGTTTCGGTGCGCAGCGTCGACGGCGTTCTGCTGGGCACCGGCCTGGTCGCCAGCAACGGGGCCTTCACCCTGACCCTCAATACCCCCCAACTCAATGCCCAGGTGCTGACCGTCACTCAAGAAGATCCACCGGGCAACGTGTCCACCGCCGTGACGGTGGTTTCCGTGGACCTGACACCCCCGGAAGCCCCCTTCGCACTGGTGCTCAATGGCGCCGGGCTGCAACTGACCGGCAGCGCCGAGCCTGGCAGCACCGTGACGGTACGCGATGCCTCCGGTAGCGTCATCGGCACCGGCAACACGGCCGCCAACGGCACCTTCCAGATCACCCTGAGCAGCGCACAGGTCAACGGCCAGACCCTCAGCGTCGTGGCCAGCGACGCCGCAGGCAACCCATCGCCTGCCGTGTCACTGGTGGCGGCGGACACCACTGCCCCGCTGGCCGTCAGTGATCTGGCGATCACGGCGGACGGCGCGACGCTGGCGGGGCATGGCGAAGCGGGAGCCACTGTCGTGGTACGCGACGGTAACGGCAACCTGCTCGGCAGCGGTGCGGTCGATGCCAACGGGCAATTCAGCCTGGCCCTGTCCCCCGCGGTCAGCGCGGGTGTGGCGGTCAACGTCATTCAGACCGATACGGCCGGTAATGCCTCACCTGGCGTCTCGGTCGTCGCGCCCGGCGCCCTCGCAGAACCCGCGCCGACCAATCTGTCCCTCAGCGCTGATGGCCTGACCCTGGCCGGCAATGCCACCGCTGGAAGCACCGTCACCGTACGCAATGCCGCAGGCGTGGTGCTGGGCACTGCGCTGGTCGGCAGTGACGGCACCTTCACCGCCGTCCTCTCCAGCGCACAGCTCAACGGCGAACAGGTCTTCGCCACCGCCACCTCCAGTGACGGCATCAACTCGATCGCCACCGACTATGTCGCTGCCGATGTCACCCCGCCGTCCGCCTTGAGCGACCTGGTGTTGACGGCCAATGGCACGACCTTGACCGGTCGCGGCGAGGCCGGTGCGACGGTCGTCGTATCCGGGACCGGCGGCGTCACCCTGGGCACAGCCGTGGTGGGCAGCAACGGCACGTTCAGCGTCACGCTGACCACCGCGCAAATTGCCGGTCAGACCTTGCACATCAGCCAGACCGATGCCAGTGGCAACGAGTCGCCCAGCCTTGACCTGACCGCCCCCGACCGCGTCGCGCCCGATGCCCCATTGGCATTGGCCGTGACCCGCGATGGCACGCTCCTGTCAGGTACCGGTGAAGCAGGTGCGGTGGTCAACGTCTACAACACCGCCGGAACGTTGCTGGGCACCGGCATCGTGCGAATCGATGGCGGGTTCTCCATCACCCTCACCACGCCTCAGGCCAACGGGCAAGTGTTGTCAGTGACCTTGACCGACGCCGCGGGCAACACCTCGGTGGCCGGCAACCTGACGTCAGTGGACACCACCGCGCCCGCGGCGCTGACTCAACTGGCCATCTCCAGTGACGGCCAGACGCTGACCGGGCAAGGCGAAGCCGGCGCCACGGTGACGGTGACCGACAGCGCTGGCAACGTACTGGGCACTGCGACGGTGAACAGCACCGGCACCTTCACGCTGGTGCTGGGCACCCCGCTGACCAATGCACAGCCGCTCACCCTCACCCAGACCGACGTGGCCGGTAACGTGTCGCCGACCGCAACGCTCAACGCACCGGATACCACGGCGCCCGACCCTCTGAACAACGTCGCCATCAACGGGACGGGGCTGGTCGTGACCGGCAGCGGTGAGCCGGGCGCTACCGTGACGGTCAAGGACGCCAGTGGCAACCTGTTGGGGACGACGCTCGTCTTGGGCAATGGCACCTTCAGCGTGACGCTGAATGCCGCCCAATTGAATCATCAAGTGCTCAGCGTGCAGCAGGCCGACCCGCCCGGAAACATCAGCGCGCCCGTCAACGTCGTCGCACCTGACCTGACTCCGCCAGCGGCCGCCACGGACCTGCAATTCAACGCGGCGGGCGATGTGATCAGTGGCGCCGGCGAAGTGGGCGCGACAGTCAGCATCACCTTGAATGGCACTGAGATCGCCACCGGAACCGTCGATGCCACCGGCCGGTTCCTGATCAACCTGCCGGACCGGCAGCACAACGGCGAGCAGGTCAATGTGGTGCTCAGCGACGCCGCGGGCAACGCATCGACAGCCGCCAGCGTCGTGGCACCCGACACCACCGCCCCCGTGCCGGTCGCGCAATTGGCGCTGGACACCGGCGGGCTGATCTTGAGCGGGACCGGCGAGCCAGGCGCACGGCTGGCGATCACCAATGCCTCAGGTGTCACGCTGGGCACTGGCACGGTCGATGCCAGCGGCAATTTTGCGGTGACCTTGAACGCGGCCCAACTCAATGGGCAAGTGCTGTCCGTGGTGCAAATCGATGCCGCAGGGAACGCGTCGTCCGAAGCCACAGTGATCGCTGCCGACCGGACTGCACCCGACCGGCCAGTGGTCACCTTGCTGAGCGCTGACGGCCTGACCCTGAGCGGAACCGGGGAAGCGGGCGCGACAGTCACTGTCACCAGTGCCAACGGTGGCGTGCTGGGCACTGCGACGGTAGCGGTCAACGGCACCTTCAGCGTCGGCTTGTCCTCCGCTCAACTCAATGGCGAAGTCCTGAGCCTGACGCAAACGGACGCCGCGACCAACCGCTCGGATGTCCTCACCTATCAGGTGCCCGACGTCACCACGCCTTCTGCCCTCAGCGGCCTGGCGGTCAGCGCCGACGGCCTGACCCTGACAGGCAATGGTGAAGGCGGCGCAACGGTCAGGGTGACCGATGCGTCGGGGACCGTACTGGGCACCTCGACCGTCGCCGCCAATGGGACCTTCAGCGTCACCCTGTCCAGTGCGCGGCTGAATGGCGAGTCGCTGACCGTGGTGCAAACCGATGCGGCGCTCCACACTTCGCCCACGGCAACGGTCACGGCACCGGACTCGACGCCGCCGCTGATCCCCTTCGATGTGCTGTTGACCGGTGGCCTCACGTTGACCGGCCATGCCGAAGCCGGCAGTACGGTGATCGTCACTTCGGCCAGCGGCGCGGAGCTTGGGCGGGGTGTTGCGATTGCCGACGGAACGTTCAGCCTCACCCTCACGTCGGCGCAGACCAACGGTGAGTTGCTGTCGATCACGGCAACGGATGCTCAGGCCAACGTGTCACCGGTACTGACCTATACGGCACCTGACACCACTGATCCCGATGCGGTAACGGGGCTCGCGCTCAATGCGGCCCTGACGCAACTGGCAGGCCGCGGCGAAGTCGGCGCGACCGTGGTCGTGAGCGGGTCGGGTGGCCCCCTCGGTTCGGCAATCGTCGGGGCAGACGGCACGTTCCTCATCACGCTGACGGGAACGGTCGCACCGAATGAGCAACTTCGGGTCATTCAGACCGACGCCAGCCTGAACGTTTCGGCAGATGCGTTCTTGACCGTGCCCACGACCCCGCCGCCCAGTGCGCCGGTGAATCTGACGCTCAGCGCCGACGGCCTGACCTTGAGCGGGGACGCCGCCGCCAGCACCACGATCACCGTGTACGGCCCTGGGAATGCCCTGCTCGGCACGGCCACCACCGACGGCACCGGGCATTTCAGCGTGACGCTCAATGCCGCTCAGACCAATGGCCAAAGCCTGCAAGTCACCGCGACGGCCTCGCTGGGCGGCGTCTCGCTACCCGCCACCCTGGTGGCGGCAGACACGACGGCCCCGGCTGCTCTTACCGACTTAGCAGTGAATGCCGCAGGCACCCTGGTGACCGGGCGCGGTGAGGTGGGGGCGACAGTGACCGTCAACGCGCCGGGCGGTACGGTACTCGGCACCGCCCTCGTCGGCGCCAATGGCATGTTCAGCCTGGTGCTCACCACGCCCCAGCTCAACGGCCAGGTGCTCAGCGCGCATCAGACCGATGGGGCCAATAACGTCTCGGCGACAGTGACCGTCCCAGCGCCGGACGTCACACCACCCGCCGCGCCGACTGCACTTGCGCTCAACACTGCCGGGCTGGTGCTCAGTGGTTTGGGCGAAGCCGGCGCGACGGTGACCGTGCGAACGGCGGGCGGCGTCAGCCTGGGCACCGCCGTGGTGGCTTCGAACGGCACCTTCTCGGTGGCCCTCAATGCGGCGCAACTGAATGGGCAGGTGCTGAGCGTGACTCAGGCCGACCTGTCGGGGAATGTCTCTGCGGCCACCGGTCTGACGGCCGCCGACGTCACCGCGCCGGCCCCCCTGAGCAACCTGACCTTGAGTGGCGCGGGCCTGCTGGTCAGCGGCACGGGTGAGGCAGGCGCGACCGTCAGAATCACCAATGCGTCCGGGACCCTGCTCGGCACCGCCGTGGTCAACGCCGCGGGGACCTTCACCGCGACCTTGAACAGCGCACAACTCAACGGCCAGGTGTTGAACGTCCAGCAAAGCGACGCGGCAGGCAACCTATCGGCTGTGGCCCAACTCACCGCTGGCGATGTCACCGCGCCCACCGCACCCACTGCGCTGCTGCTGGCGGCCAATGGCATCACCCTCAGCGGCGTCGGCGAAGCGGGCGCTACGGTCAACGTGTACGGGCCCAATGGTGCCCTGTTGGGCTCGACCACGATCGGCGTCACCGGAACGTTCAGCCTGGCGCTCAACAGCGCGCAACTCGATGGCCAGGCGCTCACGGTCAGATTGGTCGATACCGCGGGCAACGTCTCGGTCGCGGGCACGCTCACTGCCCCTGACACGACGCCACCGGCGGCGCCTGTCGGGGTGGCGGTCAGCACCACCGGCACGCTGGTCACCGGTACGGGGGTCGCGGGCGCAACCGTCAGCGTCCGCAATGCGGCGGGCCTGTTACTCGGCACCGCCACTGTGGCGGCCAACGGCACCTTCTCCGTGGCCTTGACGGCCGCGCAGATCAACAACGAGGTGCTGACCGTGACCCAGGCCGACGGGGCGGGTAACGTGTCTGTCGGCGCCACCGCGACGGCGCCGGACCTGACGCCACCGGCTGCCGCGTCCACCCTGGTGGTCAGCGGTGATGGCCTGAGCCTCAGCGGTACCGGGGAAGCGGGCTCGACGGTGACCGTCAAATCGTCTGCGGGGGTGGTCCTCGGGACAGGGGTGGTCGGCGGCACGGGTGTGTTCAGCATCACGTTGAACGCCGCGCAGATCAACGGCGAACGGCTGGTGGTCAGCCTCACCGACAACCGCGGCAACGTTTCGGTAGGCGCGAGCGTCACAGCACCGGACATCGATGCCAACGCGCCGGTGACCGCCAGTGACAACCTGGCCGTCGCCACCGTGAACATCGCACCGGCAGTGACCGTGCAGTCCTACACCGACTCGTTTGGCTCCCTGCTTCTTGGCGCGTCCAAGGTCTACAGCTTCACGGTCAACGCCGGGACCAGCGTTGACCCGACCCTGTTCCTGAATTCGCCGAGTATCGTCGGCGTGCTGACCTCGCTGAACTACACGCTGCAGGTCAAGAGTGCCAGCGGGGTTTGGGTCACCCTCGGGACCGGCGGCAACGGCGGCCTGCTCGACGTCATCGGATTGGCGGGTATAGGGGTGCGCGTGAACCTGCCGGATCTGCTCAGTGGCGATTATCGACTGGTCGTCTCCAACGCTGGCGTCGACGTGCTGACCGCCGTCAACACGAGGCTGGAACTGGGGATCACCAGCCTCACCCAGTTCAACGGGACGCCGGGGGCAGTCACGACCGGCAACGTGATCACCGACGTCGGCACCAACGGTCAGGTCGACCAGACCGGCCCCGACAACGGCGCCGTGTTGCAGATCCTGAAAGCGGGCAGCTACGTGGCGGCCGGCGGCGGCACCACCGTGCAGGGCCTGTACGGTACGCTGACCATCGACGCCAGCGGCCATTACACCTACACCAGTAATGGCAGCGTGGGCAGCGTCGGCAAGGTCGACGTGTTTAGCTACCAACTGGTGCACCCGAATGGCCTGAGTGCGACCGCCAATATCTACGTGCGCATCGACAGCCCGCAGGCGACCGAGGTCTGGAGCGATGCCAACCTGGCCAGCCCTGCGACGCTGGTGGACGCAACGAACGACATCGCCCATTCCGCGATCACCTTGACCAACCTGGTCACCACCACGCAATCCTCGCTGGGCAGCTTCGGCGTGTTGCTGGGTGGCGGCAGTGGCACCTACACCACCAGCGTCGCGGCCGACACGGTCAGCAACCTGACCGTGGTTCTGAACGCTAGTAACCTGCTGAGCCTGCTCGGTTCGACCACCGTCGGGCTGTACAAGCTGAGTACGGCCACGGGTCAATACGTGCTCGTCAAGTCCTACGGGGGTGGCTCACTGTTGAACCTGGGCGGCGGCAACTACGGCATCAACTTCGACGGCCAGACCAGCGGGACCTATCAGGTGAAAGTCGTGGTGGGCGGTGTCGGTGTGCTGAGCACGGTCAACACCAGCCTGATAAACACCGCGACCTCGACCAATCAGTTCGTCGTCGGCAGCTACACGCCCGTGTCGGGCAACCTGCTGACCGACACCGCGGGTGGCGGCGTCGACATGCTGGGCTCGCCCTACACCGTGCTCAGTGTGCTGGTGGCGGGCAGCTACGTGACCCCAGGCTACAACGGCACCACGATCACGGGCACCTACGGTTCGCTGCTGGTGCACGCTGACGGCAGCTACACCTACACGCTCAACAGCGGGCTGACCAGTGCGGTCGTCGGGCATGCCGACGTGTTCACTTATCAATTGACCCACCCGAACGGCACCACCGACACCGCGACCTTGACCATCGACCTCGACCCGGCCAGCGCGGTGGCAAGCACGTCGTTCAGCGCACTGTCGATGTCCATTGCCCCCACCGAAGACCACGGCACGGCGCTGGTCGCTGCCACGACCACCAGCACCGAGACGCTTCACGGCTCCAATGGCAACGACACGCTGGATGGCTCCCATGGCGGGGCGATCACCCTGGAGGGCGGCGCGGGCAACGACACGCTGATCATTGCCGACCAGTCATTCGCCTCCGTGGATGGTGGTACCGGCACGGATACCCTGCTGTGGGCCGGGGGCGATGCGACGATCAATCTGGGGGATCTGCACAACCGGATTCACAACATTGAAATCCTCGACCTCAACCACACCAGTTCCGTGTCCTTGACCTTGAACCTGGCCGATGTGCTGGCCATCACGTCCTCGGACAACGACACCCTGGTAATCAAAGGCAACAGCGCAGACAGCGTGCACATGACCGATCGCTGGCTAGCCGACGGCACTCATCAGCTCGACGGTGTCGATTACACCCAATACACCCCTCAGGAGGATCCGAGCCACCATTTATGGGTACAGAACGGCGTACACGTGGTGTGACGCAGGGAACAGCCAGCAAACCGACAGTAAGGGAATCACGTGAAGTCTGCTCGCCGCCACACCTGGCCGATGGTCGCGCTGACCATCGGCCTATATCAGGGATGTGTCACCCAGGTTGCAGCGGAGGATGACATCGATCCCACGCTGCGCAGCATCAGCCCGACCCGTCTGCAAAGCCAGCCGCAGCGGGCCCGGGATACGCCCGGCGCAAAGCGCCAGGCAACGCGCGACGTAACCCGGCCCGACGCGCCCTCGGTATCGGGCAGGGACATGAGCCGGCAAGGCGAGGAAACCCTCGGCTTGCAACAAGCCGTGCGCCTGGCAGTGGACTGGCACCCGAGCATCGCCGAGGCCGTCGGCACCTTGTATCAACAGGCCGAAGGCATCAACGTGGCCGAAGCCGGTTATTACCCGCAAATCGCCGGAGGGATCAAGGGTGGCTACAGCAGTGGCTACGGCAGCGACGCGGGCAGCCAGTCGGTGAGCATTTCGCTGAAACAGATGCTGTACGACTTCGGCAAAGTCTCCAGTGCAGTGGAGGCGGCACGCGCCAAGGTTGCCCGCAGCCAGGCAAGCATCCTGCTGGCCATCGACCAGGTCGGCCGGGATACCGCATTCGCCTACATCGAGGTGCAACGCTACCAACGCCTGCTGGACATCTCCCGCGATCAGATCAAGGGCGTCGGCGACATCGTCGAGTTGGCCCGCCAGCGCAGCGACATGGGTGCCAGCACCCGTTCCGACGTGGTGCAGGCACAGTCCAGGGTCGATGGTGCGATCGCCACGCTTCAGGAATACAAAGCGCAGTACGCCCGCTGGCAGCAGACGCTGTCCAACCTCCTCGGGCGACAGAGCACGCCCAGGGTGACCGATGACTTCGCCCCGTCCTTGAACCAGTCGTGCAATGCACCGGTGATCACCGATGCCTTGCCGGGGGTCCTGCAAGCCGTGGCGCAGCGCACCCAGGCGCAGGCCGAGCTGGCCCAGGCCAAGGCAGAGGCCTATCCGACCCTGTCCCTCCAGCCCTCGCTCAATCAATACCTGGATGACCATTACGCTGACCAGAACCCGGCCATCGATCGGACGCAGGCGGCCATTTTTCTCAATCTGGAAGTTCCGATCTATCAAGGGGGTGCCATCAGTGCCCGCAGCCGCGCGGCGAGCTATGCCCTGACGGCGGCCGACTCCGCAGAGGACGCCGCCAAACTGCAGGCGCGGCAGGGGCTGACCGAAGCCCAGGCACAGACGTCAGGGCTCAGCCGACGACTGGACTCGCTGCAGTTCCGCCAGACCAGCATCAGTGAAGCCCGCGAACTGTATGGCAAGCAATACCTGGAACTGGGTACACGGCCCTTGCTGGACTTGCTCAATGCCGAGCAGGAAATTCATCAGTCACGCTTCGACCTGGCCAACACCCAGGCTGACCTGCGCCGTTTGCAGATCGACTGCCTCTACAACAGTGGCGGTTTGCGCCGGGCGTTCGGTATCGACCACAGCACCATTCAGCACGTGGAGATCCTGCCATGACCGATCCCATCGTCATCCCCCAACCGGCTGGCGACGCCCGTCAGGACCTCGGCCCTTGGCTGGAAGCCGTGCTCAACGTGGCACGCCATTACCGCCTGGATGTTTCACCGGAAAGTGTTCGGCTGGCGTCATTGCACCCCACAGGTCGCCTCGAAGACGGCGTGCGGCACATGGCCCGACAGGCCGGCTTGAGCGTCAAGTTCGCGTCCTTCGACGCCAAAAGCCTGACCCGCTGGCGCACGCCACTGGTGGTGCAGTTGCGCGACGGTCAGGTCGGCGTGATCGAGAGCATGGGTGAACAGGGAGATTTGGGCATCGCCTTCAGCGGCGATCAAGGCCTGCAAAGCCGGGTCGAACCCGATGCCCTGGCGGAACAGGTGCTGCGCACCGCTATCCTGCGTCCGACCCAGCCCTTGAGCGATGTGCGCACCAACGACTACATCAAGCCTTACGATGAGCACTGGTTCCGGCGCATCGTGCTCAGCGACCTGCGCCCCTACACCCACGTCATGATCGCTTCGCTGGTGGCCAATCTGCTAGGCATGGCCGGGATGCTGTTTTCGATGCAGGTCTACGACCGCGTCATTCCGGCCGAATCGCTGCCAACCCTCTATGTACTCTTCGGAGGCGTGCTGTTGGCATTGGGGTTCGACTTCGTGATGCGCATCATGCGCCTGCGCATGACCGACGTGCTGGGCAAGCGCGCTGACCTGCGCGTCTCGGACCTGGTGTTCGGCCACGCTCTGCGCTTGCGCAATTCCGCGCGCCCCAAATCCACCGGTTCGTTCATCTCACAGCTGCGCGAGCTGGAGCAGATCCGCGACCTGATCACCTCCAGCACGGCGACGGCGCTGGCCGACATGCCGTTCTTCCTGTTGTTTCTGCTGGTGTTCTATCTGATTGGCGGCCCCCTGGTGCTGGTGCCTTTGCTGGCGGTGGTGCTCATGATCGTGCCGGGCATCGTCGCGCAACGGCGTCTTGCCCGCCTGGCCAACGCGTCGATGCGTGAAGCGGCGCTGCGCAACGCGATGCTGGTGGAAAGTGTGCAAGGGCTGGACGACATCAAGGCGCTGCAGGCCGAACAGCGGTTCCAGCAACAGTGGAACCAATACAACGCCGCTTCCGCCGACAGCAGTTTGCGCCTGCGAGGCCTGACCAACAGCCTGGTGGCCTGGACCCAGAGCGTCCAGGGCGGCGTATTCGCGGTGGTCATCGTGTTCGGCGCGCCGATGGTGATTGCCGGTGACCTGACCACCGGCAGCCTGGTGGCAGCCTCGATCCTGTCGTCGCGGATGATGGCGCCCCTGGCGCAGGTCACCCATGTGCTGACCCGCTGGCAGCAGGCCAAGGTCGCTTTGGAAGGTCTGAACCGCCTCATGCAACTGCCCGTCGATCATCCCGAAGGCAGCCAGCGGGTGCACCTGCCTGCCATCCGCGGCGACTTCCAACTGCGTCAGGCGGGCTTTCGCTACAGTGAGGAATCCGCCCCTGCCCTCAGCGACATCAACCTGAAGATTCGCCCTGGCGAGCGCATCGCCATTCTTGGCCGCAATGGCGCGGGTAAATCCACGCTGCTTCACGCCCTCGCCGGCGGCATGGACCTGGCCACCGGCGAAACCACTCTGGACGGCATCGCCCTCGCCCACCTGGACCCGGCCGACCTGCGGCGTGACGTGGGCCTGATGTCGCAACAGGCGCGGCTGTTCCACGGGACCCTGCGGGACAACATTACCCTCGGTGCAGGGCAGGCCAGCGATCAGGAAATCGTTGCGGCCCTGGCCGTCACTGGCGCGCTGGACTTCGTGCGGCAGTTGCCCAAGGGCATGGACCATCTGATTCTCGAAGGGGGGCTGGGGTTGTCGGGCGGCCAGCGTCAAAGCCTGTTGCTCTCGCGTCTGCTGCTGCGCCAGCCGCAGGTGCTGCTGCTCGATGAGCCCACGGCGTCTCTGGACGACATCACCGAGCGTTTCCTGTTGGAGAAACTCGCCACCTGGTGCCACGGCCGCACCCTGATCGTCGCCACGCATCGGGTCAGTGTGCTCCAGCTCGTGGAGCGCATCATCGTGCTGGACAACGGCCGCATCGTCATCGATGACCATCGGGAAGCGGCCCTGGCCCGGCTGCGTCAACCGCAAGGAGCACCGGCATGAGCGCAGTCATCATCGATCAGCCACCGCGCCTACCCGACCCAGTGTCCCACCTGGACGGCAGCGATGAACGAAAACTGGTGGGCGGTGCCCGCGTGATCTGGGGCTGCGCGCTGATGCTGGGGTGTTTTTTCGCTTGGGCGGCATGGTTCGAAGTGGTGGAAGTCTCGAGCGGCACCGGCAAGGTGATCCCTAGCTCCCGCGAGCAGGTCATCCAGTCGATGGAAGGCGGCATCATCCAGCAACTGAACGTCACCGAGGGGGCGATGGTCGAGCGCGGCCAGGTGCTCGCGCAGCTCGATGCGGTGAAGAACGAATCCAACGTCGGCGAAAGCGAGGCGAAGTACCGGGCGGCACTGGCCAGCCTGAACCGCTTGCAGGCCGAAGTCAGCGACCAGCCATTGAAGTTCGACCCGTCGCTGAGCGATGCGCCGGATTTGATCCGCGCCGAGACCGAACTCTACAAGACCCGCCGCAAAGGCCTGGACGACACGCTGGCAGGGATTCAAAGCTCGCTGAAGCTGGTGCGCAGTGAGCTGGAAATCACCGAGAACCTGGCCCGGATTGGCGCATCCAGCAAAGTGGAAGTGCTGCGCCTGAACCGCCAGCGTTCGGAACTGGAACTCAAGGCCACCGAAGCCCGTTCGGATTACATGGTGCGCGCCCGAGAAGACCTGGCCAAAGCCAGTGCCGAGGCCAAGACCCTGGCGGCAGTGATCCGCGGTCGCACCGACTCGCTCGCGCGCCTGACCCTTCGCTCACCCGTGCGCGGCATCGTCAAGGACATCAAGGTCAATACCATCGGTGGCGTGATACCACCCAACGGTCAATTGATGCAGATCGTGCCCCAGGATGAACAACTGCTGATCGAAACCCGGATTTCCCCACGGGACATCGCCTTCATTCATCCCGATCAGGCGGCCAAGGTGAAGATCACCGCCTACGACTACTCGATCTACGGCAGCCTGAACGGCAAGGTGGTGACCATTTCTCCGGACACCATTCAGGACGAGGCTAAGCCGGAGGTCTTTTACTACCGGGTGTTCATCCGCACCGATGCAGACGTGTTGCGCAACAAGGCCGGGAAGACGTTCGCCATCGTCCCGGGCATGATTGCCACGGTGGACATCCGCACCGGTGAAAAAACGGTGCTGGACTACCTGATCAAACCGCTGAACCGCGCCCGCGAAGCACTGCGCGAACGCTGATCAGCGGCTGGCCACCTGGCTGGTTTCCGACGCTACCGGTTTGGCCTGGGCCAAGTAGCGGTTCCATTCGCGCTTGATCTGCGCATAGGGCATGAAAATACTCACCCGGGGCTGATTGGCCAGATCCGGGCGTTTGATCGCCGCCAGATCGCTGCGCGTCAAGAACGCCACGGTAATCCCGACCACCTTGCCGTCTTCCGCGAACACCGGCCCGCCTGACATCCCTTTGGCCGTCGGGCCGTCGTGGGTGCCGTACATGACGTTGCCTTCCTTGGTATCGAGCCTCACCATCGCGGGCAAAGCGTGACCACTGCCTTTGACCGACATGTACAGTGAGTTGTACCCCACTGCAGTGACCGCCTCGCCTGGCCGGTAGGTCCGCCACACCGGCACACCGTTTGCCTTGTGGCGGAAGAACTGAACGTCGCCCTGCCCTTGATACACGGCACCGGGAACGTAGGGGATATGCTTGACCGTGACAGCGTAATCTTCATTCCACTGCACCGCCGTACCCATTAACAGGTATGGGAGCGGGCCGCCCGAATGGACGAGAATGGCTTGATCGTAAACAGGGTCCTGGTTGAAAGCGGTTGGCACTCCATTGCACCCGCTGAGCAGCGCACAGGCTGCCACGAGAGGCAATAAGGGTCGCATTGATGCACACGATGGGCAGTGAATGACGCAAGAAATATGTCATTGTGACATCACCTTTACAATAGACTCAGTCTACCGTTTGTCGAACAGTGATGGAGTGAGGTTATTGGATCCAGGATCGGGCCTGCCCATTTTTGGCCAGAGAAAAGCAAAAAGGGCGAACCTTTCGGATCGCCCTTTTCCTTACCGCCAGCAGAAAGCGGATTTGTTTGGTAGGCACGATTGGACTCGAACCAACGACCCCCACCATGTCAAGGTGGTGCTCTAACCAACTGAGCTACGTGCCTGCTGTGGGGCGGCATTCTACGGATATTCAACAGGCTGTCAACCGCGCATTTTCGATAAGCCACTGAAAACGATCGGCTTTTATCAAGCGCTCTTCTCAACCGATAAATATTTCCGACACCTCACCGCCCCAATTCCACTGGTGGCTGCGTTTTATCTCGGGTAGCATCGGCGCACTCGTCAAGAATATTAAACAGGGGCCTACAGGATGACGAACACCGCTTACCCGCAATCGTATTACGCCGCGTCCGCCAACCCTGCGCCCCACCGCCCCGCGCTGCAGGGCGAAGTCGAAACCGACGTGTGCGTCATTGGCGCCGGCTATACGGGTTTGTCGAGCGCGCTGTTTCTGTTGGAAAGCGGTTTCAAGGTCACCGTGCTGGAAGCGGCGAAAGTCGGCTTCGGCGCATCGGGGCGAAACGGCGGACAGATCGTCAACAGCTACAGCCGAGACATCGACGCGATCGAGCGCGCCGTGGGTCCCAAGCAGGCGCAACTGATGGGCCAGATGGCCTTCGAGGGCGGACGGATCATTCGCGAGCGCGTAGCTAAATATCAGATTCAGTGCGACTTGAAAGACGGCGGCGTATTCGCCGCCCTCACCGGCAAACAGATGAACCACCTGGCGTCGCAGAAGCAGCTCTGGGAACGCTATGGCCATACTCAACTGGAATTACTGGACGCAGCCGGCATGCGTGAAGTCGTGGCCTGCGATCAGTACGTCGGCGGCATGCTCGACATGAGCGGCGGCCACATTCACCCGTTGAATCTGGCACTGGGCGAAGCGGCTGCCGTGGAGTCACTGGGCGGGGCGATTTATGAACAGTCCGCCGCCATCCGCATCGACCGCGGCGCCAATCCGGCGGTCCATACTGCCCAAGGCCGGGTGCGGGCCAAATTCATCATCGTGGCGGGCAACGCGTACCTTGGGAATCTGGTGCCTGAACTGGCGGCCAAATCGATGCCCTGCGGCACCCAAGTGATCACCACCGAGCCCCTGAGCGACGAGCTGGCCCGCACCCTGCTGCCGCAGGACTACTGCGTCGAAGACTGCAATTACCTGCTGGACTATTACCGCCTCTCTGGCGACAAGCGTCTGATCTTCGGTGGCGGTGTGGTGTATGGCGCGCGCGATCCGGCGAATATCGAAGCGATCATCCGCCCGAAAATGCTCAAGGCGTTCCCGCAGCTCAAGGACGTGAAGATCGACTATGCCTGGACCGGAAACTTCCTGCTGACCCTCTCGCGCCTCCCCCAGGTGGGCCGCCTGGGTGACAACATTTATTATTCACAAGGCTGCAGCGGCCACGGCGTGACCTACACCCACCTGGCAGGCAAGGTGCTGGCCGAAGCATTGCGAGGCCAGGCCGAGCGGTTCGATGCATTCGCTGCCCTGCCCCACTACCCGTTCCCGGGCGGGACACTGTTACGTGCGCCGCTGACCGCGTTGGGCGCGTGGTATTACAGCCTGCGGGACCGCCTGGGCGTCTGAGCACAAGACCGCCAAAAGGAGCAGCACGGGCTGCAAGTGGCCCAGCTCACTGGGCCGCCGCAACCGCGCTGCCTGTAGGCGCCATGAACGCCTCACCGAGCGTTGTTGATGGCTTTTACCGCTTCGCCCGCCGCCTGTTCCTGCCCGGCCTGGGCCAGTTCGTTCGCCGCCTTGAGCCAGCGTTCCCGGTCGACCGGCGCTGGAAGCTGACGCGGGCTTTGAACGAGGATCGCCCAGTTACCGGCACTGTTCCAGTCGGAGGTGAACCCCTCGAAGCTTTCGATCATGCGCCCTAGCCCGGTATAGACCAGCACAGTGCGTTTGTTCTGATCGAAGCCAACCAACACCCCATAGCGCTGCTCTTTCCACCACAGCGAACCTTCGTTGAAACGCACCAGGACCGGGTATCCGGCCGAGACCTGGGCGAGCAAGTCGGGAAACTGATGATCGACCGGGTAAACCACGAAGCCGTACTCACGCGCAACGGTCGACATGCTCTGATCGAGCGAGGCTTGCGCGCCTGGCAGTTTGAGCGGTTTTTCCAGCAGGCCCGGGGTGGTCTGCACACCATGCACCGTCAGCATGCTGGCCAGCGCATTGGGGGCGCTCTGGAACGCCTTGCCACGAAAGAACGGCACCGCGTTGATTTCCACCCGGTCCGGCAAGCGCTTGTACTCAGCGGGGTAGCCGGGCTTGTACGCATGGGGATCCGCGCACCCTGCCAGCGCCAACACCATTGCCAGCGCACACCATTTCCATTGGGTTGCCGAGAGGCCCGATCGAGACATTCTTCACTCACTTGTCTGATGCCGGGCATCGCGCGACCCGGCGTGGAGGCCGATCATAGAGCGGTCGTCCCCTGCGGTATAGCGCCAATGTGCAGTTCAGCCCCTGCAATAGAACAAAACGGTCATGGATTTATACCAACGGTCAATTTTCAGAAACAACTGTCGGACTAGACTGTCGGTTACAAAGAGAACGAAGCGAGAAGAGCCGGAGGGACGTATGAGCCTCGGAATGACCATTGTGATGTTGATCGCCGCGTGGCTGGCCGTTGCCGCCGCCATGCTGTGGGGCGTAATGCGGATTTCCCGTCGCCACCACCCACAGCCGCAACACCGTCCTGCAGCACGGCCCGCGCAGCCTGGCGGGCGCAAACCTCGTCCTGCCGCTGCACACTGACCACCCTGCACGCGCAGTATGAAAAACGGTCGGCGATGGCTTCCCATCCCGACCGTTTGATTTATCCGACTGCCCGTCAGGACTTGTGAACGCTCGCCTCAGCCTCCAGCCGTTTCTGTTTCGAGCGTCGAGCCATCATGTTCAAGACCTCGATCAGGGCCGAGAACGCCATCGCGGTATAGACATAACCCTTCGGTACATGCGCGCCGAACCCTTCGGCGATCAGGGTCATGCCGATCATGATCAGGAAGCCCAGGGCCAGCATGACCACCGTCGGGTTGTCATTGATGAATTTCGCGAGCGGCTCGGACGCCACCAGCATGACAATGACTGCCGAGATCACTGCGATGACCATGATCGGCAGGTGCTCGGTCATGCCCACGGCCGTGACAATACTGTCGATGGAGAACACCAGGTCCAACATCAGAATCTGTCCGATGGCCGCTGCCATGCCCAGGGTCACCGTATTGGAAACCGCCTTTTCCGCTTCGCTCTGGGTGTCCATGCTGTGGTGAATTTCCGTGGTCGCCTTCCAGACCAAGAACAGGCCACCGGCGATCAGGATCATGTCCTTCCAGGAAAACACTTGGCCAAAGACCTCGATGACCGGCTCGGTCAACTGGACGATCCAGGCCACCGTGGTCAACAGCCCGAGACGCAGGATCAGCGCCATGCTGATACCGATTCGACGTGCTTTGGTGCGCTGATGCACCGGCAGTTTATTGGTGAGGATGGAGATGAAGATCAGGTTGTCGATACCCAGGACGATTTCCATGACGACCAGCGTCGCGAGGGCGATCCACGCCGTAGGGCTTGCTGCCAATTCCAAAAGGTATTCCATGGGTCACTGTTCCAGATCGTAATGGGAGACAAGGCGGCATTCTAGGCAAACGAATACTTCAGGAAAATTCGTATTTATCAGGCGTATACTTCGGTTTTAACGAAGTCTTGACGATGACCCGATCATGCTCAATTACCGCCAATTGCACTACTTCTGGGTCGTGGCCAAAACGGGCAGCATCGTGCGTGCCTGCGAGCAATTGAACCTGACGCCCCAGACCATCAGTGGTCAGATTAGCCTGTTGGAGCAAACCTATGGCGTGGAACTGTTCAAACGGGTCGGACGCCAGCTTGAACTGACCGAGACGGGCCGCATCGCGTTGCCGTATGCCGAGCAGATGTTTCAACTGGGCGGCGAACTGGAGGCTCTGCTGCGCGCGCAACCCGACGAGCAACAAGTGCTGTTTCGTGTCGGCGTGGCCGACGTCGTACCCAAGTCGATTGTCTACCGCCTGATTGCACCGACCATGACCTTGAGCGAGCCGATCCGCATTACCTGTCGGGAAGATCAACTCGAACGCCTGCTGGCCGATCTGGCGATTCAACGACTGGACCTAGTGATCTCCGACAGCCCGATGCCCAGTCACCTGGACATCAAGGGCTACAGCCAGAAACTCGGCGAATGCGGGGTCAGCTTTTTCGCCACCTCCGCCCTGGCGAAGGCCTACGGAAGCGACTTTCCCCATGGGATGCAAGGCGCGCCCCTGCTGATTCCCGGGCAGCACACCGTGGTGCGCAACCGGCTGATGCGCTGGTTCGCCGAGCAGAACGTACAGCCGAAGATCGTCGGGGAATTCGATGACAGCGCGTTGATGAAGGCTTTTGGCAAATCCGGCAGTGGGATTTTCATCGCGCCGAGCGTCATCGCCGATGAAGTGATGGACCAGTACGATGTGGAACTCATCGGCCAGACGGATGCAGTGACCGAGTCCTTCTATGCGATTTCGGTCGAGCGCAAGGTCAAGCACCCCGGCATCGTCGCGATCACCGAAGGTGCCCGACGCCAACTGTTCACCGATCAGGCCTGACAGGTCGCCTGACGCGGCTCTGCGGTCATCAACACCCCTGCCAGCAGGATCGACAGCAGGATGATGCCCGCCCCGGCGAAGCCCAGCTTGTCCAGACCGAACTGCTCGATCACCCGTCCGCCGATGAGCGCCCCCGCGCCAATCCCCAGATTGGCCCCGGCAATGTTCAGTGAAGCGGCGAATGCAGGGGCTTGAGGCGCCGCTTTCATCAAGCGCGCATGGCTGACCAGAAACAACGCCGCCTGGGTCACGCCCCACACGGTCAAGGACAGCGCCAGCGCAGGCACCGAGTGCATACTCGGCACCACCATCACCATGCCGCCGATCATGAACGCACAGAAGGTGAGGCTGGCCATCAGCGGGTGACGATCCACCAGACGGCCGCCCAGCCAGTTACCCAGCAACCCGACGGCACCGAACCCCATCAGACACCAGCCCACCAACGCGCCATCGAAACCGGCCAGCCGTTCGAGCATGTCGGCCAAATAGGTGTAGGCCGTGAACATACCGCTGAACACCAGCACCGACAGCAGCACATGGCCTTGCATCAAGCGGTTGCGCAGGATGGCGAACTGGCTGCGGAACGAGGCCTGGTGCTGGTGCACGCTCTGCGGCAGATAGATGAACAACAGCAGGGCCTTGGCGAACGCCAGCACCGACAGCAAGGCAAAAGCACTGCGCCAGCCGAATGCGTCAGACACCAGCGTGCCCACTGGAATCCCGAACACCGTGGCGCACACGATGCCAAAGCCGATCTTGGCGATGGCGCGCCCGGCATGGTCTGGGCCGGCGATATCCACCGCCGTTTCGCTGGCCAACGCCCAGAACACCGGCAACCCCAGCGCTGGGATCAATCGCGCGATGGCCATGACGCCAATATTCGGCGCCACCGCCGCGACGGCGTTCGCCACGCCGAACAGCATCAAGACTGAAATGAACAGGCGCTTGCGTTCGAAGCGGGAAAAATAAGCGGTCAGGAAAGGACCGAAGCAGGCGACAGTGAAGGCGAACAGGGTCACCAACAAGCCTGCTTGCGCAATGGTCACCTCCAGGTCGCGAGCGATCGCCGGCAACAGACCGACGATCACGAACTCTGTGGTCAGGACCGTGAATCCGGCGGCTGACAACAGGTAAATGGGGAAGAACATGAACACTCCATGAAAGACGGTACCGCCAACCCTTGCGCAAGGGCCAGACGATGGAAATGAGCGGATGACGACAGATGAGAGGCAGGGCGCTTGATGGCCCTTGAAGGCAACCCCGCCCGTCCGAAGGGTTCAGACGGCGGAGCCGTTCAGGCGTTCAACCCGATGGGACGAGCGAGCAGGTTACTCAGAACGAGCCGATGTAATCCCGCTTGCCGACCTCGACGCCGTTGTGGCGCAGCAGGTCGTAAGCCGTGGTGACGTGGAAGAAGAATTGCGGCAGGGAGTAATGCAGCAGGTACGCCTGGGTGTTCAGGCGCTTTTCCTTATCGGTACCCGGACGCAACACGATTTCGCGCGCTTCGTTGCCGTTGACCTGCTCGGGCGTGATCGTGTCGAGGAAGGCCAGCACCTTGCTCAGCAGAGCCTGCAGCTCGGCAAAGGTGGTTTCGGTGTCTTCGTACTTCGGCGGCTCGATGCCGGACAGACGCGCGCCAGCGCCCTTGGCGAAGTCCACGGCGATCTGCACTTGGCGCACCAGGGGGAACATGTCGGGGTACAGGCGCGCCTGCAACAGTGCGTCCGGCTGGATGTTCTTGGCGGCAGCGTGGGCTTCGCCCTTGGCCAGGACGGCGCCCAGCGCAGTGAGCATTTGTTTGAAAACCGGAATCGAGGCGGCGTAAAGGGAAATGGTCATGGCAGTTCCTGATGGATGAAGTCGCAATGATCGGCATGACGAGCATGCGAACGCGGCTTGTCTTTTACCTCATCCACCCCCTACCCTCATAGCCTTTTCAACACGTAGGGATAGGCCATGTCCACCGAGCTGGATTCCAATAACGACGCCGGGCACGAGGCCCACAGCGCAGACACCCTGCAGTTGAACAGCACCGAAGTGCGCATTCTGGGCTGCCTGATCGAGAAGCAGGCCAGCCAGCCCGAATCTTACCCCCTGACGCTCAACGCGCTGGTGCTGGCCTGCAATCAGAAAACCAGCCGCGAGCCGGTCATGAACCTCACGCCAGGCCAGGTCGGACAGGGCTTGCGCGCCCTGGAAAGCCTGGAGCTGGCGCGGCTGGTCATGGGCAGCCGCGCCGACCGCTGGGAACAACGGGCCGACAAGAAACTTGAGCTGGTGCCAGCACAGCTGATTCTGACCGGCTTGCTGCTGTTGCGCGGCCCGCAGACCGTCAATGAACTGCTCACCCGCAGCAGCCGGATGCACGACTTCGACGATGCGGAGGCAGTGGTTCATCAGCTCGATCGACTGATTGGCCGCGGTCTGGCGGTGCTGATTCCGAAACAGGCGGGACAACGCGAAGACCGCTACACGCACGCCCTGGGCGACCCTGCGGACTTGGAGGCAGTACTGGCCGCTCGGCAGCATTCGGCCGAACGGGTCAGCGGTGGGCAGGCGGCGTTGGCGGACCGGGTGCAAGCACTGGAGGAACGACTCGCTGCGCTGGAAGAACGGTTGGCGAATCGGGAGGGCTAATTGCCGTTCGCCAGTGCTGCTGGCGTTAGAGAAGGCGTGGTGAATGCAGGGGCGACGACGCGCCGCTGCGAGCACGGAGCCCGGTGCAGCCGGGCTCCGTCAGTAATGGGCCGCGTCACAGGTTGAATACGGTCACCAGTTTGGTGTTCAGGTAGGCCTCGATCGCCTCGGTGCCGCCTTCCGACCCGTACCCGGAGTCCTTGATCCCCCCGAATGGGACCTCGACCAGCCCAATGCCCTGATGGTTGATCGACAGCATCCCCGCTTCGATGCGGGTACTGAGAATGTGCGCCGTCTTCATGGACGAAGTGAATGCATACGAGGCCAGACCGAACGGTACGCGGTTGGACTCTTTTACAGCCTCTTCAACGGTGTCGAACGGCACGATCAGCGCCAGTGGACCAAACGGCTCCTCATTCATGGCACGCATGTCGCGCGTCAGCCCGCTGAGGACGGTCGGCTGGAAGAAGTAGCCCGCCCCCTCCAACGCTTTGCCGCCCACTTCCAGCGTAGCGCCCTTGTCGCAGGCGTCCTTGATGAGCGCCGTCAACGCCGGAGCGCGCCGCTCGTTGGCCAGCGGCCCCATGGTCACACCCTGCTCCAGCCCGTTGCCAACGTTGACCTCGTGCGTCAGGCCCACGAACTTCTCGATGAACTGCTGATACACCCCACGCTGGACCAGAATGCGCGTCGGCGATACACACACTTGGCCGGCGTTGCGAAACTTGGCGCCTGCCAGCGTGCGCGCCGCCAAGTCCAGGTCGGCGTCATCGAAGACCAGTGCCGGAGCGTGCCCGCCCAGTTCCATGGTCGCTCGCTTCATGTGCTGACCGGCCAATGCCGCCAACTGCTTGCCGACGGGGGTGGAGCCGGTGAAGGTCACTTTCTTGATCACCGGGTGCGCGATCAGGTAGCTGGAAATCTGTGCGGGATCCCCGTAAACCAGGCCGATCACACCCGCCGGAACACCGGCATCGCTGAAGGCACGAATGAGTTCGGCAGGCGAAGCCGGGGTTTCTTCCGGGGCCTTGACGATGATCGAGCAACCGGCCGCCAACGCGGACGACAGTTTGCGCACCACTTGGTTGATCGGGAAGTTCCACGGCGTGAAGGCGGCGACCGGTCCAACAGGATCCTTGATCACCTTTTGTTCAACCGAAGGATTGCGTGACGGTACCAGGCGCCCATAGGCACGGCGCCCCTCCTCGGCCAGCCAGTCAACGATATCGGCCGCGGAGAGGGTCTCCATTCGCGCCTCTGCCAGCGGCTTGCCCTGCTCTTGGGTCATGATTCTGGCAATGGCGTCGACACGCTCGCGCAACAGATTGGCCGCTTTTTGCATGATCTTGTAGCGCTCATACGCAGGCGTACTGCGCCAGGCTTCGAAACCGCGCTCGGCCGCCGCCAGTGCCTTGTCCAGATCGACGATGTCCGCATGGGCAACGGTGCCCAAGGTTTCCCCGGTCGCCGGATTGATGACAGGGAGGGTGCGGCCGTTTTCACTGGCGCGCCATTGGCCATCGATGAACAGCTGAACGTCTGGGTACATGAGAATGCTCCGGATACGCCTGAACGGCGGAGAATGGAAAAATGCGAAGGCAAACAATGTAGGCGGCGATGCCTCTTTGGGTCAACACCTGAAAATTTGATAACCATTAGTTATCGGTTAATAACGCGGTTCGGTCTTATATTTCCATCAATTGCCGTGCATACGCCTGCAACGTTTCCCGCTGAATTCTGAAGCTGGCGAACTTACCCACGCGCAGCGTGGTGATCAGCCCCGCTCGCTCGAGCTCCTTGGTGTGATGGGAGACGGTTGCCGCGCTGATGGGGTGAACCTTGAGAAGGTCTGCACAGGGAACGGCTTCGGGATGCGCCCCGATTTGCAACAGAATTTGATAGCGTCGCTGGTCGGCCAGCGCTCGGGAGATAGCTGCCACCTGCAAATCGGTCATTGGAGCGGGAGGTGCCGTATTCATGTCGGATCGAAACGCCTCAGTTGAAACCTCCCTGTCGGTCACCGGCTCGCCGCGAGCGGGATGTTGGCCACGCGGCATGTTCGACGCACTTTGGCGCCTGAGGTTCAGGGGACAGCATAAGCGGGGTGCCCCGCGGATGAAACATTTTCCGGCTTTATTGACTGGACTCACCGCGGGCGTCATCCGAAACGTTTTTTTGTACACAATAATCGAGTTAATTGTTTTTATTATTGTAGACATAGCGTAAAGTCCAGAACCTGACCTGATAGACAGTTTCTCTATTCAGGTTCGTACCGCGCCTTTTGCAAAGCCCACGACCGAATAAAAACAATTGGCAGGCTCACTATGATCACACCCTCACGCAGCGCCGCTTCGCGCCCAGTCAACCGCACAACCGACCTGATCTACGGACTCGACGACCGACCGCATTTCGCAGCCGCGATGTTCGCCGCCCTGCAGCATGTGCTGGCCAGTTTCGTCGGCATCATCACGCCCACGCTGATCGTCGGCAGTGCGTTGGGACTGGACCATGAAATTCCCTATTTGATCAGCATGGCGTTGTTCGTTTCCGGACTCGGCACCTTCGTTCAAGCCAAGCGCATCGGCCCGATAGGCTCAGGGCTGCTGTGCCTGCAAGGCACCAGCTTTTCGTTTCTCAGCGTGGTCCTCAGCGCGGGGTTTCTGGTCAAAAGCCGTGGCGGTGGCCCCGAGGAAATTCTCTCGACCCTTTTCGGCGTGTGCTTCTGCGCGGCGTTCGTCGAAGTGGTGCTCAGCCAGTTCATCGGTAAGTTGCGCAAGCTGATCACCCCGGTCGTGACCGGCACCATCATCACCTTGATGGGCTTGTCACTGCTCAAAGTCGCGATGACCGACATGGCGGGCGGCGTCGGGGCACCCGACCTGGGATCGGCAACGCACCTGGGACTGGCAGCGTTGGTGCTGGGCACCATCGTCCTTCTCAATCGCTTCAACGTGCCCGTGCTGCGCCTGAGCGCCATCATCATCGGCCTGACGCTGGGGTTTCTCGTCGCCTGGTCACTGGGCAGGGTCGATTTCGCGCTCATGCCCGATGTGCCGCTGATGAGCGTTCCCGTGCCGTTCAAATACGGGTTTTCCTTCGATCTGGTGGCGTTCATCCCGATTGCCGTGATCTTTCTGGTTTCCCCCCTGGAAGCCGCCGGCGACCTGACCGCCAACTCGATGATCTCCCAACAACCGGTCAGCGGCCCGGCCTACCTGAGACGCATCAAATCGGGGCTGCTGGCCGACGGCCTCAATTCCGCCATGGCCGCGACCTTCAACAGCCTGCCCATGGTGACCTTTGCCCAGAACAACGGGGTGATTCAGTTGACCGGCGTGGCCAGTCGCTTCGTGGCGTTCTTCATTGCCGGAATCCTGGTGCTGTTGGGCTTGTTCCCGATCGTGGGCGCCGTGCTGCAGTTGATGCCCAAACCGGTCCTGGGCGGCGCCACGCTGATCATGTTTGGCACGGTGGCGGTGGCCGGGATCAAGATCCTGTCAGAGGCTGGCCTGCACCGTCGCAACATGCTGATCGTGGCCATTTCGCTGGGGATGGGGTTGGGGGTGGCAGCGGTTCCCGAGGTCCTGCGCGAACTGCCCAAGGCGCTGCATAACATTTTCGAGTCGCCGATCACGGTGGGCGCCTTCTGCGCTATCGCCCTCAATCTTTTTTTACCGGAAGATGCCGTCGACGACGACGTCACGGAATTCGATCCGGAAGCCTCGACCGTCAGGGTTTTGCAGGATGCCGACGCAGAACCTCTGATGAACCGCGCGGTCGCAGAAGGGAACCGCCAGACTTGACGACAGGGCCAGCCATCACGGCCCACGGAGGCTTCAATGCCGCGACACCTGAGCCGTTACCTGCTGCTTGCCCTGCTGCTGACAGGATTGAGCGCCTGCTCGGTTTTTTCTCATCGCGATCCGCTGAACATCAACGTGGTGGGCATCGAGCCATTGTCGGCGCAGGATCTCGAGATTCGCTTCGCCGTCAAGCTGCGCTTGCAGAACCCCAATGAAACGGACATTCAGTATGACGGCGTGGCCCTGAATCTGGACGTCAACGGCAGGCTGCTGGCATCGGGGGTGAGCGATCAAAAAGGCACGATCACCCGGTTCTCGGAAGGCGTGCTCACCGTACCGGTCACGGTCTCGGCGTTTGCAGCGCTGCGTCAGGCGGTGGGTTTGTCCGAGAAACAGAGCCTTGACAACGTGCCTTACGAGCTGCACGGCAAGTTGGCCGGCGGGCTATTCGGCACCCTGCGCTTTTATGACAGCGGCACGCTGAGCCTGCCGCAACCTGCCAGCGGCAGTTGGTGATCCCCGGCGCCCGCCACTCCCTCGACAGCCAGCGACGCGCTCAGTCTCTGACGAACCGAACACTGGGTCGGGCATAACGGCCGACGACATCGAACCGTAGCGCGCACGGCTATCACCGCGTATGTGCTGCCTAAGCAGTCGGCAGGAGGGTGCCCGCGAGTGGGACCGACGTTCATTTCGATCAAGCCCCCCGTCCTCCAATCACATCGACCCGGAGGAATACCTCTGTATGTCAGTTGCCGAAGGATCTCGATACCCGATTGAGATTGGCGCTGCGAAGACATCGTCCTACCCGACATTGAAGGCCTGGTAGCCGACGGCAACCTGGTCAAAATCGAGCCAGGCTACAGCGTTCAAACCTAAGTCGGTTTCGATGCCATCAGCCCTTACATTGTCGGCCTGGGCATCGGTCGCAACGGTCAACCGACCGTTTACCGCCTCGCCCATAGAGCGATGTGATGCCATTGGGCGTGCCTAGGTTGGAGCCTATCGAGGCAGCATCCGCCTCAGGGTGTTATCGCGCACGTAGTAATGATGAAACAAACCCGCCGCCGCATGCAGCCCGATCAGCCAATAGCCCGATCAGCCAATAGCCCAGACGCCCCATCCATTCATGCCAGCCTTTGATTTGCTTGGCCAATGCGGGGTCAATGGCTATAGGCGCAGGCATGGAAAACTCGAAATACGGCACAGGCTTGCCTCCAGCGGCCAGCATCAGCCATGCCAATACGGGTGTGGCGATCATCAGGACATACAGCAATGCGTGCATCAAATGGGAGAGCCCAACCTGCCAAATGGGCGGCTGGGGGCTTATCGCGGGTGCCTGATATACCAAGCGCCCGAGCAAGCGAATCCAGACCAGCGCAAAGATTGATAGGCCAAACAGGCCGTGCAAGCCCAGGAGTGCGGAGCGCATCGTGCTCCCACGTGGCGACAGGCCTTTGAGTTCGATGCAGGCATAGACGCCGACGAACAGCGCAAGCATCAGCCAATGCAGATACATGGAGAGGTTGGCGTAACGCGGTGTTGATGACGTCATGTCGGGGCTCGCTTTCAAGAAGAGGATGAACAGGCCGTGGCGGCGATCGGACTGTGCGGCAGCTGTCTTAAGGCAATCTGAAGAACGCGGCCTGCTCCCTTTTTTCTCACCTTCAGACTTCGTTAAGAATCGGCACCGATACTCCCCTCCATTCACCACTGGGGAGGAGCCTCACCCATGCAGGGTCTGGACTGGAACATTTGTCTACCACTGAGCTTCGGCACCGTTGAAGCCCCCGCTCTCTCACTCCATCGTGCCTTGGCACAAGAGCCGCAGCGCGAAAGTTTCGAAGCCTTTATCCAGCAGCGCTTTCGCAAAGCCCACGACGCAGAGATCCGTCAGTTCATGCCTGAGCTGTTCGGCCTGAACGATGGCGCAGGTAGCCTGTGTGCAGTCGCAGGGGTACGCACGGCGACCTCAGGCTCTTTGTTCCTGGAACAATATCTGGACGAGCCGATCGAGCGAGCCATCGAGGCGCACGCGGCACGGCCAGTGGATCGCCAGGGTATCGTCGAGGTCGGCAACCTGGCCGCAAGCAACCTGGGCAGTGCCAGGCTTAGCATCATCACCGTCACTTGGTTACTGGCGATGGGCGGCCTGGAATGGGTAGCGTTTACGGGTAATGCGGGGCTGGTCAACAGCTTCAATCGCTTGGGTCTGCGCCCTGTCATGTTGTGCGCTGCCGACCCGATGCGGCTGGGAGATGATCGCCATGCCTGGGGCAATTACTACGACACTCAGCCCAGCGTGCATGTGGGGGACATACGTTCCGGCTTCTTGCATTTGAGCCACAGCGGTGTGTTCGAGCGGTTTGGCCTGCCACTGACCTTGGAGCGCAGTTGCCATGTCGCCTGAACTCAGCGCTTTCCGTCAGCGGATCGCAGAGCTGGCGACCCATCAGCCAAACGCCTATGCCCTTTGGGGCGATGACCTCAAGCTCGACTACGCCGAACTCGATGCCGAGATTCGGCTGCGCCAGCAGAGACTGCGCGACCTGAATGCCAAGGTGGTCGCAGTCTCGTTGGAGAACGGGCCTGACATGATGATCTGGGATCTGGCGATTCTGTTTGAGGAGCTGGCCTGCCTTGCTCTACCGCCCTTCTTCACCGCCGCTCAGCGCCTTCATTGCCTTGCACAGAGTCAGGCCGACGTGGTCATCGGCGGCGCCGACCATGAGGCAGAAATGGCGCAAGCGGGTTTTCAATGCCGTGATGGTTTCTGGGTCAGGCCTGCGGCTGAGCCCTCGCCGCTCCCACCGGGCACGGCGAAGCTGACTTTCACCTCTGGTACCACGGGCACACCAAAAGGCGTGTGCCTGAGCGCCGACAGCATGCTGTCCGTCGCGCGGGAACTGCAACTGGCCAGTGAGTCGCAGGAACCTCGTCACCATCTCTCACTACTACCGTTGGCCATTCTGCTGGAAAACATCGGCTGCTACGCCGCGCTCTACGCCGGTGCCTTGATCAGTTTGCCCAGCCAGCGGACGCTGGGCATCCACGGCGCCAGTGGCGTGGATCTGCCGAAGCTTCTGTCTAGCCTGAAGCTCCGCCATCCTGAGAGCATGATTCTCGTGCCGCAACTGCTCCTGCTGTTGGTCAAGGCCTGTGAGATCGGCGCGTTCGACGGCGGCGAGTTGCGCTTCGTTGCAGTAGGAGGCGCAAAGGTCAGCCATGAGCTGCTGATGCGCGCCGCCTCCGCGGGCATTCCCGTTTATGAGGGCTACGGGCTCTCCGAATGCGCGTCGGTTGTCGCACTCAATCGCCCTGAGGCACATCGTCCGGGCAGTGTCGGCAAGCCATTGCCACATGTCCAGTTGCGTCTGGCTGAAGACGGCGAAGTCTTGATTGCATGCTCCGGCATGCTGGGATACCTCGGCGATACGCAGCCCGTTCCTCAGTGGTGGCCAAGCGGTGATTTGGGGGAATGGGACGCCGATGGGTTCCTCCACCTTCACGGCCGCAAGAAGGCTCAGTTCGTCACCAGCTTCGGCCGAAACGTCAGCCCTGAATGGGTAGAGGCCGAGCTGACCCAGCGCGGCCATGTCGGTCAGGCGTTCGTATACGGCGAAGCAATGGCCCACAACCACGCGCTGATCTGGCCGCTGCGTCCTGAAACCACTGACCTGCAAATCGCCGAAACCGTCGCCATGGCCAATGAAGGGCTACCCGACTATGCGCGCGTCCATGGCTGGACACGGCTAGAGCAGCCGTTCAGCCCAGGTAATGGCATGGCGACCGCCAATGGTCGTCCCAAGCGGGAAGCCATTCTGGCGCACTACCACCATCTTTTTACCGAGCCCGCACGAGCCGAGGATCATTCATCATGAGTTTTTTCGAGACGCTACAAGCTGCCACCCGCACTGAACGCGAGGCACTGTTCAATCTGCCGGTGATTCACCATGCGCTGTTTGGGCAAGTGACGCTGGAGAGCTATACCGCGTTCCTGACACAGGCCTATTACCACGTGCGCCATACCGTGCCCTTGATGATGGCCTGTGGCGCTCGCCTGCCCCCGCGGCTGGAATGGCTACGCGGTGCTGTGTGCGAATACATCGAAGATGAGTACGGTCACGAGCAATGGATTCTCAACGACCTGCGCGCCTGCGGTGCTGACGCTGACGCGGTACGTGACGGCACGCCGGGCCAGCCCATCGAGTTGATGGTCGCCTACCTCTATGACTTGATTGCCAGGGGCAATCCCGTGGGTCTGTTCGGCATGGTGAATGTCCTGGAGGGCACCAGCATCGCCTTGGCGACTCATGCGGCGGGTAGCATCCAACAACGGCTTGGCTTGCCTGCCACTGCTTTCAGTTACCTGAGTTCCCACGGCAGTCTTGACGTCGAGCACATGGAAACCTACCGCAAATTGATGGATCGTCTGAACGATCCGCAAGATCAGGCAGCGGTGATCCAGGCGTCGAAGATGGTGTACGCCCTGTACACCGACATGTTCCGGCAACTCCCTGCCGTGCTCGTCGAACCTGAGAAGGAATCTATTCATGCGTCTGTCTGAAGCCCGTGTCGTATTGACCGGGGCCAGCGGCGGAATCGGCCTCGCCATTGCCGAAGCCTTGTGCAGCCATGGCGCCGAGGTGCTGGCGGTGTCCAGGCATCAGGAGCCCTTGCTGCCGTTGCAGAAGCAGTACCCGCACTTGTTGCACTGGGTCAAAGCCGACCTGACGACTCATGACGGTCGTCAGCATGCCCTGATGACAGCTCAGGCCATGGAGGGCATCAACCTGCTGATCAATGCAGCGGGGGTCAATCACTTCGCGATGCTGGAGCAACTCCCTGCCCGAGAAGTCGACGCGATGCTCAACATCAATGTGCATGCGCCGATCCTGCTTACCGGCCTGATGCTGCCGCTGTTACGCAGTGTCGAGCGCGCCATGATCGTCAACGTCGGCTCGACCTTTGGTTCGATCGGTTACGCCGGCTACGCCACTTACTGCGCCAGTAAGTTTGCCCTGCGTGGATTCTCCGAAGCCTTGCGTCGAGAGTTGGCGGATACGCGAGTCGGTGTGCTGTACGTCGCCCCGCGTGCGACCCGCACCTCGATGAACGGGCCGGCGGCGCGCGCCTTGAATACGGCCCTAAAAAGCAATGAGGACGACCCTAAGACCGTTGCTGCCGCCGTTGTCAGCGCGATCGCTGGCGATCAACGAGAACTCTACCTCGGCTGGCCGGAACGTTTTTTCGTGCGCCTCAATGGTCTGCTTCCCGCCTTGGTTGACCGCTCCCTGCGCAAGCACCTGCCGCTGATTCGTCGGCTGAGCAGCACGCCTTTTGAAGAGAAACCCAAACCATGAAAGCCCTGATCATCACCCTGCTCTCATTGTTCATCGTGCCTGCTTGGGCGCTAGAAGCGCCGGACCAACAGCGCCTGGCGTCCATTCAGCAGGAATGGGCACACATCCAGTACCAGTTGCCTGAAGACCAGCGTGTCGCCGCGTTCGAAAAGCTGGCCGCCCAGTCAGCACAGTTCAAGCAGGAGCGCCCCACTGCTGCCGAGGCCTGGATCTGGTCAGGTATCGTCACCAGCAGTTGGGCCGGTGCCCAAGGTGGCCTCGGCGCGTTGAGCAAGGTCAAGCAGGCCAAGGCTGATCTGGAAAAGGCGCTGTCGCTGGATCCGTCGGCGCTGCAAGGCTCCGCATATGCGAGCCTGGCGGCCTTGTATGATCGAGTGCCCGGCTGGCCCATCGGATTTGGCGACGCAGACAAGGCTCAAGGCCTGTTGGAGCAGGCGTTGAAAATCAATCCCGACGGCATCGACCCACTGTACTTCTGGGGCGATCATCTTTTCCGCCAGGGGCACTATGCTCAAGCGAAGGCGGCGTTGGAGAAAGCCCTGCAAGCGCCCCCCCGCCCGGGTCGGGAGTTGGCCGACAGTGGCCGACGCAAGGATATCCAGCTGCTGCTGGTCGACGTGAACAAGAAATTGAAATGACGGAGCTTGCATGCGTCTGCTGTTGATCGAAGATGATGTTGCGCTGGGTGAAGGGATACATCAGGCGTTGAGTCGAGAGGGTTATACCGTCGATTGGGTGAAAGACGGCAGCAGCGCGCTGCATGCGCTGCTCAGCGAAGGGTTCGATCTGGCGATACTTGACTTGGGGCTGCCCAGGCTCGATGGGCTGTCGGTGCTACTGCGCCTGCGAGAGAGCGGTTCTGCTCTGCCTGTGTTGATTCTCACCGCGCGGGATGCCACCGAAGATCGCATTGCCGGCCTTGACGCAGGTGCTGACGATTACTTGATCAAGCCCTTCGACCTCAATGAACTCAAGGCGCGGCTGCGCGCTCTGCTGCGACGCAGTGCCGGGCGCGCGCAGGTGGCGATCGAGCACGCCGGCATCCGTCTCGACCCTGCGACGCAGCAAGTGAGCTATCACGCAGCGCCCGTCTCTCTCACCCCTAAGGAGTACCAGCTATTGCATGAGCTGCTGTCCCCTCCCGGCCGAGTAATGACTCGCGAGCGCCTGACCCAGTTGCTTTACGGTTGGAACGAAGAAGCGGACAGCAACACCCTGGAGGTGCACATTCATCATCTGCGCAAGAAGTTTTCCAGTGAACTGATTCGCACCGTCAGAGGGGTCGGCTATCTGGTGGAGGATCGCCTTTGACCTCGATACGTCGCCGTACCCTGACGCTCATCATTGGCCTGGTACTCAGCGGGCTGACGATCCTGACGCTGACCAATGTCCATGACAGCAACCACGAGATCGCCGAGGTCTACGACGCGCAACTCGCCACCAACGCCCGGCTACTGCAAGGGGTGATGCGCATGCCACTGGCGCGTCAGGAGCACGCCCAACTGTATCAGGCGTTCAACCAGGCCTTGAGCCAGGCAGACCCCAAGGTCAATGGCCATCCTTACGAAAGCAAGATCGCCTTTCAGGTGTGGGATCTCCAAGGCAACTTGCTGGTGCACACCCCCAGCGCGCCAACCCTGACGCGTGCGCCGACCTACACCGGGTTCAGCGACATCAATGATCTGGGCAAACATCAGTGGCGCACTTTTGTGCTCAAGGACGAGTCGCATGACCTGCTGATCTGGGTGGGCGAGCGCGATGACGTGCGCTCCGATCTGGTCAACCGGATCGTCCGCCATACCGTCTTGCCCAACCTGGTCGGCAGCCTGCTGTTGATGGCCGCCATCTGGTTCGCCATTGGCTGGGGCTTGAAGCCATTGGCCGGATTGGCCGCTACGTTACGTGGTCGTCATCCTGGATCACTGGAGCCTCTGCAACTTGCGCCGTTACCCAGCGAGCTCGAACCGATGCAGGCGGCCCTGAATCGGTTACTCGGACAGATTCAGGAACTGTTGAGCCGCGAGCGGCGTTTCATCGCCGATGCGGCCCACGAGATGCGCACGCCGCTTGCGGTGCTCCGGGTACATGCTCAAAACGTACTGGAGGCGCAAAACGACTGGGAACGAAGGGAGTCACTGAACTACCTTGTCGTGGGTGTTGATCGAACGACACGGTTAGTCAATCAACTGTTGACGATTGCCCGGCTCGAACCGGGTACCAATCCGGTCAAGGCGCAGCAGGGAGATCTTGTGGCCTCCGTACGCGAAAGCCTTGCGCAGCTCACACCCTGGGTCTTGAGCCGGGGGGTGGAACTGTCCTTCGAGTGCGACGAGCAGACGCATCCGCTGAACACTGACTTCGCGGCGATCGATATCGCGCTGCAGAACCTTATTACGAATGCAGTGAATTTCTCGCCAAAAGGCGGCCAAATCAATGTCGTCCTGACGTTTAAAAACGACGGTTTTGAATTGAGCGTCGCGGATCAAGGGCCCGGCATCAGTGAGTCTGATCGTGAACGGCTTTTCGAGCGCTTCTACAGCAAAGGTAACGACCACGGGGTCGGGCTCGGTCTTGCCATCGTGAAGACAGTCGCAGTACGCCTCAGCGGTGCAGTTCGACTGGAAAACAGAGTACCTACAGGATTGGTTGCCATCCTCGCGGTTTCCGTCGGGGCGCAATAGTGTGGGTGGGCTAGCGATCCAGAATGTCTGGAAGAGCATTGAGGGCCCGCCATCGAATCGGACAATCGCCTCGTAGGAGGCACTATCAGAACCCGTAGGTCTTCCTACGGACAGAATAAATCTGTAGATTCGCATATACGAGTAACCGAATATGTTGATTAGCCATGCCCTTCCAGCCCCACACCTTCTTCAAATGTCTCGGTGATGAAACCCGTGCCCGGATCATGCTCATGCTCGCTGCCGAGGGGGAGCTATGTGTCTGCGAGCTGATCTGCGCGCTCGACGATCACCAACCAAAAGTCTCCCGACACCTTGCACAGTTGCGAACCTGCGGGCTGCTGGAGGATCGCCGTCAGGGGCAGTGGATCTATTACCGCCTCCATCCAGAACTGCCTCAATGGGCAGTGCATGTACTCCAAACGACGTATGAGGCTAACCGTTCGTGGTTAGGCGATGACCGAGGTCGCCTCGCTTCCATGGAAGGCCGCCCGGTACGCCAGGTTGCCTGCTGCTGAGTGTTTATGGAGAACTGACATGCTGCTGGCAGTTTCAATATTTCTGGTCACGCTTGCCCGGTCGGCCGCGGACTCACCTTTCCATTCTTGCGACAGTGGCAGTACTTGCCTTGGGTTTAAGCATCAGCGCGTAGGAATCAGTTTATGAAAATCTTGTTCATGTGTACGGCCAATAGCTGCCGCAGCGTCTTGTCCGAGGGGCTATTCAATCATGTAGCCCCGGACGGATTCACAGCCATCAGTTCGGGCAGCTTCCCAAGCGGCAAACTCAATCCGCGTGCGGTGAGCACTCTGCAAGGACTGGGAATCGACACGTCCGGCCTGTACAGCAAAGGCTCGCAAGCCTTCGCAGACACACCCCCTGATGTCGTCATCACTGTGTGCGATAAAGCCGCCGGCGAGCCTTGTCCGGTGTATTTCGGCCCAGCAATCAAAAGTCATTGGGGGCTGTCCGACCCGTCCGAGGTAAACGGCACTGATGAAGATAGTCAGGCCGCATTCGATGCGACGGTTGAACACATCAAGAGGCGATTCTCCGCGTTCTTCACTTTGGATCTGAAAACGCTTCAAGGTGCGGATTTGAAGCAGGCCCTGGATCGGATTGGAGCACTGTGATGAGCGAGTTTGATAGGGATTCTGCCGAGACCTTTCCAGCCCTTGATCTGTCGCTGATGGATCTCCCCAGCACCGATAAGCTGGGCCTGGCCGATGCGTCGAACGTCAAGCCACGAATCCTTCTTCTCTATGGATCGACCCGAGATCGGTCGTTCAGCAGATTGCTGACGCAGGAGGCGGCACGCCTTCTCCAACACATGGGTGCGGAGACGGTGATCTTCGATCCGTCCGGACTGCCGTTGCCGGATGACGCGCCGGTCGATCACCCTAAGGTGAAGGAGCTGCGCGATCTGGTGCTGTGGTCTGAGGGTCAGGTGTGGTGCTCCCCGGAGCGCCACGGCGCGATGTCCGCGGTGTTCAAAGCGCAGATCGACTGGATTCCGTTAACCATGGGCGCCGTGCGGCCTACCCAAGGCAAAACGCTCGCGGTGATGCAGGTGTGCGGCGGCTCGCAGTCCTTCAACGCCGTGAACCAGATGCGTATTCTGGGTCGGTGGATGCGCATGTTGACCATCCCGAACCAGTCGTCGGTGCCCAAAGCGTATCTGGAATTCGATGAGGCAGACCGAATGAAGCCTTCGCCGTACTACGACCGTGTAGTCGATGTGATGGAAGAACTGATCAAGTTCACGCTGCTGGTTCGTGGCCGAGAGGACTATCTGGTCGACCGCTACTCTGAACGGAAAGAAAGCGCGGAAGCTTTATCGGCCAGGGTGAACCAACGCTCCATCTAGACGGCGCTGATTGGCATGGGAGGGGGTTGGTACTACGGTGGAAAGCAGGGCATGGAGTACAGCCGAGTATCCGCAAAGTCGGGCTTGATCGTACGCCACGCCAATCAGTCCAAAGGGGGAGACTCCAGCTCCATACCTCGGCAATCTCTGTCGAGCCACTTCATGCATTCGATAAACACCGCTGGCACGAAGGCGCAACCCAAGATCACCAACCAATCTGCCACACCCAGACAGACTGTCCCCAGCACCGCTTGCAGTAGCGGTACGTAGACCGCCATAAGCTGAAGCGACAGGCACCCCGCTACTGCTGCCCATAACCAGACGTTTGTGAAAAGCCGATCTGTCAATACAGGACGCCGGACCGATCGGGCACTGAAGGCGTGCAGAATCTGAACCAGCCCAAGCGTCATGAAAGCCACCGTCACCGCCCGCGGAATGTCGTGCGCCGTTCCTGGAAGGCCATAAAGCGTAAACGCAAACGCTGCCAACGTGCATGCCGCCAAGAGCACGCCCTGCCAACCGATCGTCAGCATCAGGCGACGGCTGATCAAGGCCCGACCTGGAGCGATCGGCTTGCGCTTCATGACACCAGGGGCCGATGTTTCCAGCGCGAGCGCGAGCGCTGGAAAGACGTCCGTGACGATGTTTAGCCACAGCACTTGCAACGGCAACAACGGCAATGGCCAGCCCGCCATGATCGCGATGAACACAGTCAGCAGCTCGGCCAGATTGCAAGAGAGCAGATAGTGGACGAACCGCAGGATATTGGCGTACAGCATCCTGCCCTGCTCGACTGCCAGGACGATCGTCGCGAAGTTATCGTCGGTGATAATCATGTCCGCAGCTTGTCGAGCGACGTCAGTTCCACACAGGCCCATGGCAATGCCGATATCGGCCTGTCTTAACGCCGGCGCGTCGTTCACCCCGTCGCCGGTCATGGCGACGATCTGCCCTGCTGACTGGAGAGCCTTGACGATCTGCAGTTTGTGCCTGGGCTCGGCACGAGCGAAGACGTGGACCGCTCTGACTTGATCTGCAATGAGCCCTCGACCAGGGGCGTCCAGACTGCGACTGTGGCAAACACGGCACTGTTCCTCGTCGCCAAGCCCAACCTGTTGAGCGATCGCCTGAGCCGTGACGACCTGATCTCCTGTGATCATGACCACTTCGATACCCGCTTCCCGGCAGCGGGCTATCGCCGGGCGGGCCTCATCCCGTAATGGGTCGACTAGTCCGGCCAGTCCCAGAAACACCCATTGGTCGGAATCGGCTCCCGCTTCAGCGCTCGCCTGCTTCCCGCCAGAAGCTATCCGATGCGCGACCGCTAGCACCCGAAGCCCCTGTTCGGCAAGTGTCTCGTTGGCGTGCGCCCACCATTGTCGTCTCGCGGCCGTGAGAGAGCGTGGTCCTTGCGGCCCTGATTCCAGCCCACACAGATCAAGCATCACGCTCGGAGCGCCTTTGGCACATTCGAGGACCTGACCGTCGTTGGAGCGGTGCACGGTTTTCATGGATTTTGAGGCCGTGGAAAACGGCGACTCGGCCCACCGTGGGTACTCCGACTGGAGGGCCTTCAACTCGAAGCCGCCTTTTTCCGCCAGCACCAGCAGTGCCGCTTCCATGGGATCGCCACGGATGACATTCCGGCCATCGCGATGATCGACCATGGCGTCATTGCACAACGCAGCCGAACGGAGCAAGTCAAGGACGGCCAAGTCCCGGCGGACGTCTTGCACAACCCCCTCACTGTAAAATGTGCCTTCACTGTCGTAGCCAGCTCCGGTAATTTTCCAGCAGCGCTCGCCGACGATCAGAGTCTCGACTGTCATTTCGTTTCGCGTCAGCGTTCCGGTTTTGTCGGTGCATATGATCGTCGTCGACCCTAACGTCTCCACTGCACTGAGGTGGCGTATGATCGCCCCGCTTCTCGCCATGCGCAGCATGCCCAAGGCCAGCGTCATGGTTGAGACGGCAAGCAGCCCCTCCGGAACGGCCGCGATCGCCAACGAGATTGCCACTTGAAGCATGTCAATCAGCGGCAGGCCTTTGAATAACCCCGCGATGACCATGATCACGCATAACACGACAACGAGCACCGTGAGCACGTTACCCAACTGTTCGAGCTTTTTCGTCATCGGGCTGGGCTGTTTGTGGACCTGCGCGACCATCGTTCCGATGTCGCCCATCCGGCTTCGCTTGCCCGTCGAGGTCGCGAGCATCAGGCCGCGCCCACTGACAACGACCGTGCCCATGAACGCCATATTCTGAGCCTCAGCCATCGGAGGACAAGGTTGAGGCATCGATTCGGCCGTTTTCATGACCGCTACCGATTCGCCAGTCAGCGCAGATTCGTTGACCTGCAGATCGCGAGATTGGACTATCCGACCGTCAGCAGCGATCTTGTTGCCCGCGCTCAACACAAGCAGGTCGCCGGGCACCAGCAGATGGGCAGAAATGCCTTGCTGGATGCCATCGCGAATCACGTCACAAACGGCGGGTTCCTGAGACTGGAGACTGATCACACTCTGCTCGGCTTTCCACTCGGTAAAAAAACCGATCGCTGCATTCAGAGCGACGACTGCCATGATCATAACGGCCTCGGCGCCTTCCCCCATCCCGTAGGCCAAACCTGCGGCGACGGATAGCAGCAGGACGATGACACTTTTGAACTGGTCAAGCAGCGTCAGCAGGATCGGACGCCCGCGCGCGACCGGCAGACTATTGAATCCTATGGTGCTCAGTCGCCGTCCGGCCTCTTCCGCGCTCAATCCCTTGAGCTGGTCGGTTTTCAAAGACTCGGCAACTTGCTCGACATCCAGCGAAGGCCAGGGCGGCGATGCCTGCCGCCCACTTACATCCTTCGGAAAGCGCGATGCCGCGCTTTGTCGGACTGACCCCGTTGAAAAGGACATAAACGGCCTCAGTCATCGGTAAAAGGTTGCCTGTGTGCATGCTCATGCGCCATCGATGCCCCTTGCAGGCACTCGCTGAAGTCCACCGTCCACTGCCAACGGCGTATTTCGGGCAGGTCTGTGAAGTGCTCGCGAATCCATTCGTGATGACGAGTCAATTGGCTGCGAAAAAGATCGACTGCATCAACGCTTTGCTCCCTCAGCCGGGGCACATGGGACAAGGCATCCAGGGCCAGTTGATAGCGGCTCATGTTGTTAAGCACCACCATATCGAAAGGCGTTGTGGTGGTGCCTCGGTCGCTGAAGCCGCGGACGTGAAAGCGCGCCTCGTTGGCCCTGCCGTGAACCATGGAATGAATCACCCAAGTGGAGCCATGAAAGGCAAACATGACCGGGGCGTCAGCGGTAAACAACGCCTCGAACGACGGCTGATCGAAACCATGGGGGCGCGCTTCAGGTGTGCTGAGTACGCCAAGATCAACCACATTCACCAGACGTACGCGTATCTGGGGCACGTACTTCTGCAACAGCCAGCTTGCAGCGACGATCTCGGTCGTAGGCACGTCGCCTGCGCACGCCAGTACGATATCGGGTCGGTCATCGTGGTCGTTGCTCGCGAATGACCAGATCGAGGCGCCTCGGGAGCAATGCTCACGGGCCGCTTCAGGGCTGAGCCATTGGAAGTCCGGCTGCTTGCCGCATGTCACGACATTGACGTAATTGCGGCTGCGCAGGCAGTGCTCGAATACGTTGACCAGGCAGTTTGAATCCGGCGGGTAATACACCCGAACCACGTCAGCGCGCCGCTGCAGCACGTTATCGACAAACCCGGTGGATTGATGGCTGAAGCCATTATGGTCGTTACGCCAGGCGTGACTGGTCAGAAGAATGTTCAAAGACGCCAGCGGACGTCGCCAGGCGAACGCCTGGCTTTGCTGCAGCCACTTGGCGTGTTGGGTCACCATCGAGTCCACCGTTTGGGCGAAGGCTTCATAGGTTGACCACATGCCATGCCGCCCGGTCAGCAGATACCCTTCCAGCCACCCTTCGCAAAGGTGCTCGCTAAGGACTTCCATTACCCTGCCGTCGGGCGCCAGGTGATCGTCGACTTCAAGGCAGGGGCCTGGAGCGGTCCGATCGCTGGCAGCAAACACGGCGTTGAGGCGATTGGAGTTGGTTTCATCCGGGCCGAACACCCTAAAATTGTCCGGGTTGTAACGCATCACGTCCCGCAGGTATTCACCCAGTTTGCGCGGTGCCTCAGCCATAACCTGCCCAGGCGCTGGCACCTGCAGTCCGTAATTCGCGAGATCGGGAAGGTCGAGCGCTGTCAGGCGACGACCGCCGTTCACATAAGGCGTTGCGCCCATGCGCAACGCGCCTGGCGGATTCAGCGCTTGCAGGTCGGCACACAAACGGCCGTCGGCATCGAACAAGGTTTGCGGCTCGTAACTGCGCAGCCAGTCGTCTAACTGCTGCAAGTGTCGAGGGTTACCGGTAACGTTGGCCAGAGGTACCTGATGTGCCCGGAACGTGCCCTCCACCGGCAGTCCATCGACTATCTTCGGCCCCGTCCAGCCCTTGGGGCTGCGCAAGATGATCATCGGCCAGCGAGGCCGCACCTCGCCCCCCTGCTCCCTCGCCTGGCGCTGTATTTGCACAATGCGGTCATAACTGGTGTTCAGCGCCAAAGCAAAACGCTGGTGCATTCCCGGCAAGTCGTCCCCTGCCACGATGATCGGCAGGTAGCCGCGCCCACGATACAGACTTACGAGGTCTTCATCCGAACACCGAGCCTCCACCGTCGGGCCGGAAATCTTGTAGCCATTGAGGTGAAGAATCGGCAGCACTGCGCCGTCGCGACGGGGATCGAGGAAATGAATACTCTTCCAACTGCCCTCAAGCGGCGCTGTTTCCGACTCGCCATCGCCGATGACGCAAGCCACCAGCAGCTCGGGATTGTCGAACGCGGCACCGAAAGCGTGTACAAGCGAATAGCCCAATTCGCCGCCTTCATGCAACGAGTTGGGCGTGTGTGGCCCGCAGTGGCTGGGTACGCCGCCCGGCGTCGAGAAACTGCGAAACAACCTGAGCAGGCCAGCTTCGTCTGCCGTAACGTGCGGATGCATCTCGCTGTACGTGCCCTCGAGCCAGGCACAGGCGTTCATCGCCGGGCCACCATGTCCCGGGCCAGAAATGAACAGTGTCGAAACCCTTCGCTCGCTGATCAAACGGTTCAGATGGACGTAGATGAACGTCTGGCCCACTGAAGTGCCCCAGTGGCCGAGCAGACGTGGCTTGATGTCGTCCGCCCGCAGAGGCCGACGCAACAGTGGATTGGCGCATAAGAAAATCTGCCCGACGCATAAATAGTTCGCAGCACTCCAGTAGCGGTGCATGCCAGCCAGAAGCTGCGCCGACAGCGGGCCGCCCGTGCAAGGCTCGGCCTGAGGCGAAGGGACATTCGCTGAAACATCGACCGTGGACAGCTGAGGGTTGAAACGATACATGAGACCTCCGTAAATAGAGCGACGCGGTACCGATCGCGCTGTCCACCATCTCGCGCACACTTCAGGCCGGGTGGCTGATGAGCTTAAGCGCATGGCGAGCCATGACCAGATTTTCGTCAGTGGCAATAACCCAGGCGTTGACGCCATTGGCCTGAGAGGATGGGCGACTGGGGCCCCTGCGCTCCCCCCGGTCCGGTTGCAAGCCCAGCCATCGACATCCCTCCAGAATCCCCTGCCGGACCTGGGTGGCATGCTCACCTACCCCGCCTGTGAACACCAAAGCGTCGACGCCACCGAGGACCGCAGCCAGCATGCCGATCTCGCGCACCACGCTGCGGATAAATAAATCAATGGCCGCTCTCGCCTCGCAAGCCTCGCTGGCAAGCAGCTCCCGTACGTCACCGGAGATTCCGCCCGACACTCCCAACAACCCGCACCGGTCATAGAGCAGTCGTTCGAGTGCGGCGACGCTCATGCCTTTTTCGCGCATCAGATACAGCAAGATTCCGGGATCAATGCGACCAGGACGCGTCGCCATCAGCGCGCCGTCGAGGGTCGAGAAGCCCATGGTCGTGGCCCGGCTGACTCGGTTGATCATGCCGCACAGACTGGCGCCGCTGCCTAGATGCGCAACGATCGTGCGCCCAGCGGCAGCCCGAGGGTCGTATTGCGGCAACACACTGGCAATGTATTCGTAGGACAGACCGTGAAATCCGTAGCGACGCAAACCCTGGTTGGTGAACGACTGCGGCAGCCCGAACGATCTCTCCAGAGGGTCTAGGGTGTGATGAAAAGCCGTATCGAAACAGGCGTATTGCGCTAGGTCCGGATGCCTTTCGCTCAACCAGGCAACCGGCGCCAGGCATTGCGCTTGATGCAAGGGTGCGAGCGGCGTCAGTGCTCGCAGATCCGCCATGACTTCGGGATCGATACGCAATGCAGTGTCCTGGCGGTCGCCGCCGTGCACGACTCGATGGACCGCAGCCACTATGTCCCAGCCATGTTGAGCCTCGATCCATGACATGAGCCGCGACAGGTCGGCGTGGGACGATGACGCATCATCGACAGGCCATACCGCTACTTGCCGCAGCTCACTGTCTGGAGCGCCGAAGGTCAGATGATCGTGGTCCCGTTTGCGCGTGAAGGTGCCGTTTCCCAAACACTGAGGACCGGACCAGCGACTGACCGTGATGGGGTATAGCGAAAACTTGAACCCCGAGGATCCGGCATTCAAGACCAGCAGTGCACGCCTCGACGCTTGCGACATTCCACGCTCCCGCTCTAATGTCCGGCTCCTGAGCCGCCCGGATCGATCACGCTTGTGCAGACGAGCCAACCAGTGGTCAGTCTGCAGTGCGAAACCTTGAAGGTATTGATCTGGATCAGAAATCGCCCTCGGGGAAGGGGTAAACAGACAATCAGCGAGTCTGTGTTTCTCCCGACCGTGAGGGCTTCATCATGAGCGCAACGTCCGCCAAATCCGCCGCCGAACAAGTAGGCACAACCGACATCAACAGTCGGCATTGGATCGACCCGTTGAACGACGGCAGTCACGTGTTGATCAGGCCGCTTGAGGCGAAAGATCGGGACCGAGAGTTCGCCTTCATCAAGGGCCTGTCTCCCGAATCTCGGCATTTCCGGTTTCTGGGCACGATCAAAGAGCCCAGCGATTCGATGTTGAATCAATTGATGGACGTCGATTATCACCAACGTATGGCGTACGTCGCGCTGTTCATGGAAGGCGGTCAGTTACAGGAGATCGGCGTGGCCCGTTATGCCGCCGCACCCGGTGACCGCACTTGTGAATCGGCAGTGGTGGTCGCAGACCGTTGGCAGAACAAAGGACTCGGGAAACGCTTGATGGACCACTTGATCGACGCGGCCAAAGCCAATGGCTTCGAGTGCATGATCTCGATAGATTCAGCTGCCAATGCACACATGCGTCGGCTGGCCGACTGTCTGGGATTCGAATGCCACAAGGACCCCCTTGACGCGACCCAGGTGGTTTACCGCCTGAAACTGCACTGAGGCCCGGACCCTACGCGCCGCCTCCTGTAGGCAGCGCGTAATATCTGTGTTGGTCAGGCGCCCTGCTGGCGAGGATTGACCGTCAGCACGCTGCAGCGCATGTGCGCCGCCACTTGCTCGGTCGTGCTGCCGAGCAATCGGGTGACGTCATCGCGATGCACGGTCCCCATCACAACGACATCAATACCTTCGGCCTGGGCGAAGTCTTCTATGCAGCGCGCCGGGCGGCCCGTCATGAGGTGCCTGCGCTCCCAAGGCACGCCGAATCGTTGCGCCAGTTGTTCCATTGCCTGTTCTTGTTCCGCGTACAACGTCTCGGCCAGGCTCGACGAAAACCCTTTGTAACCTTGAGAGGCGAATGCGTACGAGAGATCGTAGGCATAGAGCATGTGTAATTCGGCCTCGCACTGGGCCGCCAGTTGTTCAGCAGCACGGATGATCGCGCCATTGATGTCATCGAATTGTTCATGGGGACGAAATGGATCGACCGCTGCCAGAATTTTTTGCGGTTTCGGATGGGTCACTTCCGCCACGAGGTGCAACGGTGTCGGACAATCGGCAAGCAACCGGAGGTCGAGCGACGTGAATATTGCGCGCGTGAGCCAGGACTGATGCTCCAGGTCTTTTATTACCATGGAAGGGTTCAACTCGCGGATATGGGTGAGGATTTCGTTCAGGAGTTGGTTGGCCCAGACGAACTCCGTTGTGACGGTGACACCCGAAGCACGAATCGATCTCGCCTCGTTTTCAAGCCATTGATGTTGTCGGTCCAGCCAAGCTTGCCGCAACAGAGCGAGCACGCTTTCGTTGACCAGACTGGCAGTGGCCAGTCCATCGGACTGACCAAATGCGACGATGTGCAGGGGCACATCCATCGCCTGCGCCAAGGCAGCGGCACGGTCGAATGCAGACGTTTTACGACTGGATGACGGAGCAATCAGCATGAGACGTTCAGCAGCGGACATGGAAGTACCTCCCCACTCGGGTTAAGCCTGGACTGTTATCGTCCCGGCGATTTTTCAAGGCAGGCCATACTATTATCCGAGCCCGTGCAGGCTGTTTGACTTAAATCAAACCGTGACGGTGTAACACTGAATTAACAAACTGTCTTTTCAGGTGGGGAACATCCGACTGCGGAGAATAATCAGCGCAGTTGACCGAACGAAGCGAGCAGCCTAGATATCCAAACGTGCGTACACCGCACTTCAAACGGATCTAAGTTGATGACGTGGTATACAGTTCCGCGCCGTATCCTCCCTTTTCACTTGCTGCAGCCACCACCTATCCGTAAAAACTGCACCTTATCTTTACGGTAAGAAGGACCGGTCCTATGCTGGATTTCTGATCCAATACCCAGGAGGACGAGTGATGCCTGCTCTACGACCCCTATCGAAAACCACCTGCTCGAGTTGTGGCGTCCGAGAGCTTTGCTTATCAGTGGGCATGACCAGCGAAGACAGCGAACGCTTGTCCAAAATCGTTCCGCAGCGAGTTCGCGTCCGAAAGGGGGCGGCGTTGTTTCATGCTGGAGACCCCCTGCGCGCCTTGTACGCCGTGCGTTTCGGCTTCTTTAAAACCACGCTTTCGTCGGAAGACGGTCGTGAACAGCTCACCGGCTTTTATATGGGCGGAGAGTTGTTGGGCGTCGACGGTATCAGTGACAACGTGCATGTGTGCGATGCAATCGCACTGGAGGACAGCGAAGTATGTCCGATTCAATTCAATCAACTTGAGAAGCTCGCCCGCGAACTTCCTTCTTTGCAACATAACCTTAACCGTATCCTGAGCCGCGAGATTGTTCGCGACCATGAAATGTTGTTGCTCATGGGCAATCTCAACGCCGAGGAGCGACTTGCTGCGTTCTTGCTTAATCTCTCCACGCGCATGTTTACGCGTGGTTATTCTCCGACGGCCTTTGTACTACGCATGACCCGCGAGGACATCGGCTCCTATCTTGGTTTACGTCTGGAGACCATCTGCAGAGCCATCGCCTATTTGCGCGACAAGGGCGTTGTCAGAGTTTCCGGCAGAGCGGTAGAGATCCTCGATATTGAGAAACTGCGTGCTATGGTCAACGGGTGTGCGCGGGACGCTAAACGAGGTTGATGCTGGCAGGACTTTCCGGAGACTTGACAATCAACATGCTGCAGGGTGCATGTCCCAGCAGCACCTCAGCGGTGTCGCCCATGCTGCGCACGCGGTCGTGGCGGCCGAGAGTACCCATGACCAACAAATCGAAACCGTCCTGGCGGGCGAAGCCGTCCACCACACTCAATGGCGTGCCAGAGATGAAATGCCGGTGGCGGCTGTCTATCCCATGGCCGTCGCACAGCAGATTGAACGATTCCTCGTGGGCGTCCGCCAGCGCTTCGCGAAAACCGGTTTCGATCGGCATCGAGCCCAGCCAAGGCATGCCCGCAGCGTAAATGGTCGCCCAGTCATAGACATAAATCACGTGCAGACTGGCCTGGCACATCGCAGCAAGGGAACTCGCGGCGCTCAAGATCTGATCGTTCAGACGCAAATCAATGTCCTCGCTGCGATACAGGTTGACCGCGGCAAGGATTTTCAGAGGCAAGCGATGCGGGCCAGGGCTCACGAACTGCAGCGGACACTTGCAATCGCGGATCAGGTGCCAGTCCAGGGGCGTTGAGAACAGCCGTTTCAACGTCGACTCATGGTGCACATCCTTGATCAGCATGGCCGGCTGCAGTCTCCTGACGCAGTCAATGATTTCCTGATAGGTGGGATCACTCCAGATCACTTCCACGCTGCAGTCCAGGCCCTGCTCGCGCTCGAAGGCTGCCTCTTGCTCCAGCCAGCGCCGATGGGTCTGCAGATAACCGTCACGTAAGGTGGGGACGGTGTCCTGGCTAAACAGTCCCAACAGCTCCAGCAGCCGTATGTAGTCCAGCGCAACGATCTGCAGGCTCATGCCACCAGCGCGAGCCAACGCGACTGCCCGTTCGAAGGCAGCAGTGCGCTCCATGCGGGATGACGCGATTAGCAACAAACGGGGCGACTCGTTCATGGCAACCTCAGACGTAGGTTAGAACCTGACACCGCCGTGCAAAGCCGTCGGCGGCGCATTCATGATCAGTGTGGAGATTGGCTCGGGCGTGGAATTGATGCAGATCATAATTTCCCCATGCAAGGCAGGCAGTCGGCAGGATGATCTGCGTCAACGTTTGTGGCCTCGCCGCGTCGCAGACTGATGAGGTCCGGGAGAACATGTCATGATCTTCGCCACCCTCATCAACTTTTTGATCATCACCAGCGCCGTCTTCGTTCACTACGAGTGCCTGCTGCGATTGAACCTGTTGATGCCGGCGCTAAACATCTGGCACCGATTCAGAGTGGTGTTCGGTGTATTGGGCGCCCTGGTGGCCCACGCCATCGAAGTGTGGATATTCGCATTGGGCTATTACCTGATGAACGCTTCCGACAGCATGGGCAAGCTGACGGGCAACCATGACGGCAGCTTTCTGGACTCGGTGTACTTTTCTTTCACCACCTTCACGACCATCGGTTTTGGCGACATAACTCCCATCGGCCCGCTGAAGTTTTTGACGGGACTGGAAGCCTTGACCGGCCTCGTGCTGATCACTTGGACGGCCTCCTTCCTTTTCATCGAAATGCAGAAGTATTGGAAGAAATGACCTACTGTGCATGTTGCCGGCACGACTCACAGGTGTTCCCGCGGTTAAGGAATCAGCACCGCAGCGCCCTGCAGATTGCCATTGCGTAGATCGTCGAGGGCCTGGTTAGCCTGCTGCAAGGGATAGGATCGGGTGTGAGTGGCAATGTCCATCGATGCGGCATACTGCAAGAACGTCACGCCGTCTTCCCGGGTGAGATTCGCGACCGACAGCAGCGAACGCTCCTCCCACAGCAAGCGATAGGCAAAGGCTGGAATGTCGCTCATGTGTATGCCTGCGCATACCACCCGCCCACCTTTGCGCACAGCCCTCAGCGCCACGGGAACCAATGCGCCGACAGGCGCGAAGATGATCGCCGCATCCAGCGGCTCCGGCCCGTGTTCATCCGAACCACCTGCCCAGATCGCCCCCAATTGTCGGGCGAACGTGCACGCCGCCACGTCACCTGGGCGGGTAAAGGCGAAGACCTCCCTTCCCTGCGCGATCGCCACTTGAATGATGATGTGAGCCGCGGCGCCGAAGCCATACAACCCCAGGCGTCTGCCGTGGCCTGCCATGCTCAGCGCTCGCCAGCCGATCAGCCCCGCGCACAGCAGTGGCGCAAGGGACTCGTCCGAGCCGCGCTCTCCGAGAGGGAAGACATAGCGCTGATGGGCAACGACCGCCGTGGCAAATCCCCCATCGAGGGTGTAACCGGTGAAGCCCGGATGGTCGCACAGATTCTCGTGCCCGCTCAGACAATAGGCACACGCGCCACATGTCAGTCCCAGCCAGGGCACGCCGACGCGCTGGCCGAGAGCCAACCCATTGGCGCCTCTACCCAACGCTGTGATGCGCCCAACGATTTCATGCCCTGGAATCAGCGGCAGATGGGGATGCGCAAGTTCGCCATCAACGACGTGCAAATCCGTTCGGCAAACGCCGCAAGCACCCACTTCGATCAAAACCTGATCATTGCCGGGCAGCCGGTCAGGCAATCGGGTGTACACCAGCGGGGTCCCAGGTGCGCGCAGCAACATGGCGTACATACGAAGCCTCCGAATGTTTCTGCTCGATGTTCGGCTCCAGCCGGCTCATACCTGCGCGTTTGGCGTTTCATCAGCTCGCGGGATAACGGTGAGCAGGCTGCTGGGTAAATGGTTGACCAGGTGTGCAGTGGTACTGCCCAGTAATCGGTTCATCCAATCACGGTGTGCGGTGCCCATAACGACGACGTCGATGTCGTGGTCGTTCATGAACGACTCGATCACCTGCACAGGATTTCCGGTGACAAGGTGCCTGCACTCTGCCGGTACGCCGAAAAGGTCGGCGAAAAAGCTAAACGCCCGTTGCTGGTTCTCATATAACTCATCCATGACCGCGTTCCGATATCCGGAACCTCCATCGAGGGAGTGGATATAGGACAAATCGTAGGCATGCAGCAGGTGCAACTGAGCATCGCACTGCTCGGCAAGGCGCAGAGCTGTGATGATGATCTGATCGTTCAGGTGTGCGAAATGATCGTCGACCCGAAACAGGTCCACGGCGGCCAGAATCTTGCGTGGAATGCCATGCCGCACGCTGGCGACCAAATGCACCGCGACCGGGCAATCATGCAGCAATCGTCTGTCCAACGAGGTAAAGAAGGCGCGTGACAGCCACGACTCGTGGTGCAGGTCTTTGATCACCAAGGTCGGATTGATACCTCGGACATGCGCGAGTATCTCGTCGAATGGCTTAGCCACCCAGACCACTTCTGTCGTGACTTGCACCCCCAGGTGTCTGATGCCATCGGCTTGCATCTCCAGCCAGTGACGATGCCTGTCCATGTAACCCTCGCGCATGACATGGATCGCCTCATCGTTGGCGAGCGCAGCTTTAGCGACGCCTTCGACGTAGTCGAACGCCACTATATGAAGAGAAGCCGATTTGACTTTTGCCAACGCAGCTGCGCGGTCGAAGGCTGGCGTGCGGTTCATCCGTGGTGGAGCAATGAGTAACAAGCGTTCGATCTCGGCCATCTCGCACCTCCTGACGGGATGATCCTCAGCACTCGCCGCGCCGAGGCACTGGATATATTGTTTCCGAGCTCGACTTGGCACGCTTGATATGGATCAGAGAATAACGTCAGCGCGAGGTTCACCGCAGAATACAGGCAGCGCTCGACCTGCACAGTCCCCAGCCAATGCGGCAGATCAGCAGATCTCCGGCACGATGGGACCTACCGATTTACCCGCGAATATCGACTGTCCCAAACGGCATACTGTCAAACCGCGACCACGTCACAGGACACTTGGTACAAGACATGCTCGGTCGTGCTGCCCAGCCACTTTTCAAGTCCCTTGGGCCGGACGCGCCCCATCACGACCATGTCGACCTCACGCTGTACGGCGAACTGGCTCAGTACGGAAACAGCGGGGCCGGCCACAAAATGCACATGATCCGCAGCGATGCCATGGCGGTCGCCCAGATCGCGGAGCGCTCGTTCCTCAGCCCTGTGCAACGCCCCCATCAGATCACCAAAACCTAAGGCATAGACATCAGCCAGATACCCCGCGAAGCGCTCGCATGCATACAACAGGTGCAAATCGGCGGCGCATTGCACCGCCAGGCTCAAGGCGTGTCGAATGATGCGATCATTCAGCTCCTCATCGGTTGAGGTGGCACTGGAAATATCTACCGCAGCCACGATTTTGCGCGGCAAAGCATGTTCCCAGCCACCCAGCAGATACACAGGGACGGAACTGTGGCGCAGCAGACGCCAATCCAGCGGGGTGAAAAAGGCCCGCTTGAGCATGGATTCATACTCGACGTCCTTGATCAGGAGATCGGGATTTTGCTCTTTCACGTAATCAAGCAAATCGTGCGGCAGGTCTTCGGCACAGATGAGCTCAGCGGTGACCGATAGACCACGATCAAGCAGGCGCTTCACCTGGATGTCGAGCCAGCGCTGATGGTCCTCAAGATAGGTCTTGAGGAGTTTTTCCCGCTCCTCCTTTTCAAGCAACGCCAGCATGCTCGAGCGTAATGCAAAGGCTGTGATATGCAGAGTTGCAGCGCATACCCTGGCCAGCGCCGCAGCATGTAGGATCGCCGGGGAATGGCGCAAATCTGGGTTAATGACCAACAACAATCGTTGATACTGGCTCATGATCATGCTCCTTGGTGAAGTCAGGATCTCGCTGGTTCGCAGGTCTGTCTGATCGATGTCCGTTTCTCCAATGCCTGCACTGTCTTGCGGTATTGGGGGAACTGATACAACACGCTTGAGCCACGTTGCTCAGTGAAGCGCTTGTGCAGATTGAACGCTGGAGCGCCATAAGCCTTCTCACAAAGCGGGCCAAGTCGCCCTTCACGAGACAGCAGTGGAAACTCATCGAAACCAAAGCCTGTGAACGCGAATGGCGTCAGCCCTGCCCTTATCCGCAGGACGGGCGCCTGATCGTTCAAGGCGAAATAGCCACCTTGATCACCCCGTCCCGCTGGTGGGCGAAGAGCTCATACGCTGCTTCGATCTGATCGAGTTTGAAACGGTGGGTAACCAGAGGGGCCAGGTCGACGGAGCCCGCTGCGACAACAGTCATCAGACGGCGCATACGCTCCTTGCCACCGGGGCAGAGGGTGCTGACGATGCTGTAATCCCCCAGCCCCGCAGCAAACCCGCCGAGGGGAATATTCAGATCCTGGGAATATACGCCCAGGCTAGACAGCCGTCCGCCTGGCCGCAGTGTCCGCAGCGCCCACTGGAATGTGGTCTGCGTACCCAACGCTTCAATCGACACATCGACGCCCCGACCATCGGTCAGTGCCAACACCTGCTCGACCACATCTGCGGTCTTGAAATCGATCACATCGGTCGCGCCCATTTTTCGCGCCACTTTGAGACGCTCGGTGACGGTGTCGATGCCGATGATGCGCGACGCCCCTCTCAACCGCGCACCCGCGACTGCACATAGCCCGATAGGACCTAAGGCGAAGACCGCCACCGTATCGCCAATGGTAATTTCACCGCGCTCGGCACCGGAAAAACCCGTAGACATGATGTCCGGACACATCAGCACTTGCTCATCGCTCAACGTGTCCGGTATGGCACAAAGATTGGCCATGGCATCTGGAATCCGCACGTATTCGGCCTGGCATCCATCGATCGTGTTGCCGAGCTTCCAGCCCCCCGCCGCCTTGAAGCCGTGTCGCGTTGCTGGACCATCCTGCGCCCCGCAACCGCAGAGACAGGCGTAACTGTGTCCGCTGGGTGTAATGGCCCCTGCGATCACACGTTGTCCTTCTGCGAAGCCTTTGACCTGACTGCCCAGACGCTCGATCACCCCGACAGGTTCATGACCGACGATCAGCCCAGGCACGACCGGGTACTCGCCCTTGAGGATATGCAGATCGGTGCCGCACAGCGTTGTCGTGGTAATGCGTACAAGGGCGTCGAGCGGTCCGACGTCAGGAATGGGTTTGTCTTCTAGGACGATGCGATTTTTTTCAACGAACACAGCGGCTTTCATCAGGCTCATACTGACCTCCTTGCCTTCGCATTCTCTGCTTGGGAATGATCAGTTTGCGCTGATGTGCAGCTCAGAACTTGATATTGGTCATACTCCGCACTGAAGAGACTTGATGGCGCAGACGGGACGTGTGTTGAGTACGTCCTGGCCTCGCAGCCAGCCCCTTCGGGCTTGGGCCACTCCAAAGTACAAATTGGAGAAATCAGCCACATCACGTGCATCGGAGCTGACGCTGATGAGTACACCTTCACTTTTTGCGTGCTGGCAATGGATATCAAAAAGATCCATCCGCTCAGGTTGTGCATTGAGTTCAAGACTACAGCCACGAGCAGCAGCGGCCCTGATAACTGCGTCCAGATCCAGGTCTACCGGCTCGCGCTTGTTGATGAGCCGGCAAAGCGGGTGTGCAAGGATAGAGAAATAAGGATGTTCAATAGCCTTCAAATAGCGCGCCGTCTGTTTGCTCCGTGACAGGTTGAAATGGGTGTGAACGGCTCCTATCACCACATCCAGGCGACTCAGGACATCATCAGGCAGGCCCAGACTACCGTCCTCGAGAATATCGACCTCAATGCCTTTGAGCAGTGTGACTCCGCCCATACGCGCGTTAAGGGCATCTATCTGATCGATCTGTTGGAGCAGACGCTCACGGATCAGACCGTGGGCCATCTGAAGCGAATGGAAATGGTCCGTGATCGCAAGATACTCCAACCCCGATTTTCGCGCGGCCAACGCCATTTCTTCGATACTGTTATCACCATCCGAGTCCAGCGTATGGACGTGCAGGTCACCTTTGAGGTCACCAAGTTCGACCAGTCTGGGTAACTGGCCAGCCAGCGCAGCCTGTATTTCACCTCGGTCCTCTCGTAATTCGGGCGCAATCCAGGGCAACTTCAGCGCTCGATAAACGTCGGCTTCGGAACGGCACGTGAAGGTTTCGTGGGCCCCGAACAGGCCGTACTCACTGAGTTTAAGACCGGCTTTGTGCGCCATTTTCCTGAGCGCAATATTGTGCAACTTGCTGCCGGTGAAATACACGAGCGCGGCCCCGTAAACGTCCGGGTTGATGACGCGCAGATCAACCTGCAAGCCCGATCTGAGCAAAACACTTGCCCGGGTATGCCCCTTCGTCAGTACAGTGGATACCGTCTCAAGCTGAATGAACCGTGCGATGACACCTACCTCCGGCCCAGCAGCCACCAGGATATCGATGTCGCCAACCGTGTCGCGCATGCGTCGCAGACTTCCTGCGACAGTGGCTTGCTCGACGCCCGGAATGCGGGCAATTTCTCGAATCAACCCCTGAGCCAGCGGAGCGACGTCAGCCAGCGGAAAGCGCCGATGCTTATTGAGTCCCCTCAGCGCTGAATTCAACAACTGTGCCTCTATCTTCCGGCCAAAACCGGTCAACTGGCGAATGCGGCCCTGTTGAGCGGCTTGGCACAACTGCTGAATGTTCTCGACGCCCAGTTCCTGATAAAGGCGGCCGACTCGCTTGGGGCCAAGACCTGCGATGGATAACAATTCGACCATCCCCGACGGCACCGTGGCACGCAAGCGTTGACGGAGAGCGCAGTCTCCGGTGGTGACGATTTCCCTGATCTTGCTGGCCAGATCATCACCAACACCCTGCAATTTGGGCAGCGGTTTTCCGCAGGCGATAAGCTGCCCCAAATCGATGTTCGTCTTTCGCACGGTACTTGCTGCATTACGATACGCGCGAACTCTGAAGGGATTGGCACCCTGAAGCTCCAGAAGGTCAGCCATCTCGTCGAAGTGAACCGCAATGACATCGTTGCCAGAATACTTTGGGTATAAAACACCGCGTAGCTGCGCCATGGATGAGCTCTTCTCGATAAGCCTGAAGAATCCTCTACCCCTGAATGGTCTGGTTTATTGACAAACCTCAACCAATCACCCACGAAGTCGCAGTGGAATAAGTCAGCAGTCCCCATGAGGCATGGGGTCAATCAATGTGCCGCGAACCGATCGGCCCCGTGCCGGAGCACCCGGCATAGCGCGTAACGCTGCTGAGAACGACCCACCTCAAGGGGATAACGTTCATGAACATGACCTCCCATCAATGGCTGGAAACACTCCATGGCAAGCAACCGTCCATCGACGTAGCTCATCTGCCACCTTTGCTACGCCAATACGCTGAACCGCTGCCGGAGATAGACACACCTGAATTCGGCCAGTTGTTCGACCGCTATGCCGACTCGCGGGTTGTAATGATTGGCGAGGCGACCCACGGCACTCGCGATTTCTATCTCGCCCGCGCTGCGATCACGCGACGGCTGATTGAACGGCACGGGTTCAATATCGTCGCTGCAGAGGCGGACTGGCCGGACGCCGGCCACGTCGATCAATACGTCCGAGGTCTAGCGCACTCGGCTTGGAAGCGCCACATCTTCAGCCGGTTCCCGACCTGGATGTGGCGTAACAGTGAAGTGAAGGCATTTACCCACTGGCTGCATGACTACAATCACTCACTGCAGCCCAGCCTTCGCGTCGAATTCCGCGGGTTGGATGTCTACAGCTTACGCAATTCCATACATGAGGTGCTGAGCTATCTTGATCGTGTCGACGCGAAGCAGGCCGGCGAAGCGAGACGCCGCTATGGCTGTCTGACACCGTGGCAGGATGACCCTTCGCTGTATGGCCATTTCGTCGAGCGTGACGGGGTAATGCCCTGTGAAGAAGGCGTCGTCGAGCAGCTCAATGTCATGCTGGCAGAGCAACTGACGGGACTCGTTCAGAACGACGAAGTGCTCTTCAATGCGACGCAAAATGCGCGGGTGGTGATGGCCGCTGAGCAGTACTACCGAGCGATCTACCGAGGGTCCACGACCTCGTGGAATCTGCGTGACAGGCACATGTTCGACACACTGCGTGCACTATTGGAACACCGCGGATCCGACGCCAGGGCTGTGGTCTGGGCTCACAATTCCCATATCGGCAACGCGGGTGCAACCGAGATGGGATGGAAGGGGCAGTTCAATATAGGTCAACTGGCCCGCCAAGCCTTTGGCAGGGATGTCGTGCTCATTGGCATGGCGACAGACCGCGGTCAAGTCGCCGCCGCCGATGACTGGGATGGCGAAATGCAGATCAAAGACGTTCTTGCGTCCCGACCAGACAGCTGGGAACACCAATTTCTCAAAGCCGGCGTCGCCGCATCTCTTACCGACTGGCGCAACCCGGGCCGAAACGCGCTGCGTGAGAGCCTTTGCATCCCGCTGCTCGCCCGCGCCATCGGGGTCATCTACCGCCCCGACACCGAACGCATGAGCCACTACTTTGAGTCGGTGTTGGCGGATCAGTTCGACGCAATGATCTGGTTTGAACAGACGCGGTCGGTAACCGCCCTGCCCCTTCCTGAATCCCAGCATATGGAGCCAGAAAATGAGCTTTACCCGTTTGGCGTATGAACATGCGGGCAAGCCTCTTTGCCAAGAGGCTGTGCACGATGATATCGAAGTCGAGAGCCGGTCGGATGGACACCTTCAAAGAGTTGCCTGGGCCTCTCTCATCCATGCGCGCTTGAGCAGCGCAATGACATCCTGATCGGAGACTTGAGGGAAATTCTGGTACCAGTAACCCACGGATATCAGCCATTGCGGCACCATCGGACAGATGACTTCGTTGACCTCCCCGCGGAGCACCTCAAGAGGTTCGAGTGCAGCCACAGGCACTGCTACGACGATGCGCGCAGGTGAATAAGTCCGTACCGCATGAACGGCGGCCATCATGGTGGCACCGGTGGCCATTCCGTCATCGATCAGGATCACGGTCTGGTCCTTGAGCTGCAACGGCGCCCGTCCCACTCGATAGACCTGCTCACGGCGCTGCAACTCCCCAGCCTCACGGTCCAACACCTCTTGAAGCTGACTGGCACCAACCTCATAGGCATGCAGCGCACCTTCATTAAGGATTTTCACTCCGCCACTGGCAATCGCGCCCATTGCGTACTCCTCATGTGACGGCACACCCAGTTTGCGAACCAGCATCACGTCGAGTCGAACGTTCAGCGCAGTGGCCACTTCATACGCCACGGGGACACCCCCACGCGGGAGTGCCAATACGACAACCGATGGTTGATGAGCGTAATGCAATAGCAGTGTGACCAAGCTTTGACCTGCAACAATGCGGTCAGCATAGAGCGTTTCATTTGAAGCAGACATGGTCATTGGACACCTCGCGCAATCTGGCAATGACGGTACGGGATCAGTGATGGCGGCTCATCCTGACCGAGACCAAACCCCGGGCTGCACAGGACAATTACAACATGCCATATGCGCTGCGACCTGAATTTGATACTTATCAAGCTCGCCCAAGCCCCATGGCATCAATCGCCGTTAATACGTCATGACGCGAAGGGCGCGTTCTCAGCGGGCTCTGATGCCGGTTCGGGAATCTCGGTCATGATGCCTTCGGTCAGCAGCACGACGCTGGCGACCGAGACCGCGTTTTCAAGTGCAATGCGCACCACTTTGACCGGGTCCACGATCCCGGCCTTGAACATGTCGACGTACTGGTTTGTCGCTGCATCGAAACCTTGGTTACCGGGCTCGTCCTGCATCCGGGCGACCACGACACCGCCATCTACCGCTGAGTTTTCTGCAATCACCCGCGCAGGCGTTTCCAGTGCTCGCAATACAATCTGCAGACCGGTGCGCACATCACCTTCGTGCCCGGCAAGTTTCGCCCGGACTGCCGACGTGGCTTTAAGCAACGCCAATCCGCCTCCGGCGACAATGCCTTCGGCAATCGCTGCCCGCGTGGCTGAAATCGCATCATCCAACGCGTCCTTGCGGATTTTCATCTCTGCTTCAGTGGGCGCACCGACGCGTATTACCGCGACACCTCCGGCCAGCCTGGCCAGCCTTTCCTGTAGTTTTTCACGATCATATTCGCTGCTGGTATTGTCGATCTGAGCGCGAATCTGTTGCTTGCGGGTGTTGATCGCCTCATCGCTTCCCGCACCACCGATCAGCGATGCACTGTCCTTTTGCACCATCACTCGATGAGCCCGACCCAACTGGTCCAGGGAAAACTGTTCAAGGCTGATACCCAGCTCATCCGCCGCGACGGTCGCGCCTGTCAGTACGGCGATGTCCTGCAACGTCTCCCTGCGCCTGTCGCCAAAACCGGGGGCTTTGATCGCCACCGCTTTCAAAACCCCGCGAATGTGATTGATGACCAACGTGCTCAATGCTTCGCCTTCTATGTCTTCGGCGATGAGCACCAGCGGTCTGCCGCTCTTGGCGGTCATGTCCAGTAACCTAGCAAGTCTTTCAGAATGCCGACCTTAGGGTCGCAAAGCAGCAGATCAGGCTCGTCGAGCTCAACCTGCATTTTTTCCAGATCGGTGACGAAATAGGGGGAGACAGAGCCGCGATCCAGACGCATCCCCTCCATGATCTCAACCACAGTCTCGATGGTTTTCGACTCCTCAATGCTCACGACACCGTCGACGCCGACTTTCCAGCGCATCGGCAAGCATCGCAGGAGCCAGCACTGTTGCCGTACTCGTGCCGTTGCCGACGGCATCACCCGGCGCCAAGCGGCCTCGCGCAGAATCTGGGCGCCCAGATTCCCTTCAGGATCAGGCAGATCAATCCTGTAAGCGAAGATGACGCCGTCATTGCATACAGTCGGACCGCCCCATTTGTTTTGCATGAGAATCGATTTGGATTCTGGCCCCAGTGTCACCCTGACCGCATTGGCCAACTGAGTCGCACCCGACAACACCTTCTCGCGGGCGGGTGCCAGCGTCCGACCATGGGTCACACCATCAGCTGACATTAATCAAACTGCCGGCGGGCTGTGGTGCTTCAATGGAGCGCTCCCTGAATCCGGTCGTTTCAGGTCAATGAACTGTTAGCCTGGGCAGATGCGCGTCGCAGGCTGGGAGGATGTTGTGACCAAATATCAGCACAGCCAGAAAAACAAGCTGTTCAAAACCAGATTCCATGACCCCTTCGCCTCACAACGTTTCACTGGCAGCGCGATATGCCCTGGATGCGAGGCGTTCTACTACTCAGGCAATTGGAAATGGCGACGGCCGGAAGCATTGACGCAGGCACCGCGCCAAGTCACCTGCCCCGCGTGCAGGCGCATCGCCGAGCACATGCCCGCGGGCGTCGTGACCCTTTCGGGTAAGTTCTGGGCGGTCCATCGCGACGCCATCAGCAATTTGGTCTACCACGCTGAAAAGCTGGAGAAATCCGAGCACGCCCTAGAACGATTAATGAGCGTCGAAGAGAAAAACGGTGAGCTGGTCGTCAGTACCACAGGCCTGCATTTGGCGGGCCGTATTGCCCACGCCCTGAGGGATGCATTCAAGGGAGAGGCGCATTATCACTACAATGATGACACCTTCTTCCTGAGCATCACGTGGCGACGTGACGATTGAGGAACTGTCCTTGGTTCAAGCACCGCTCGAGGAAGTATGTCCAGACGTCAGCGTAAGCGCAGCGTCTGAGCGGTGGTAGAACACCCGCTTGGTGAGCTCAGCCGCTGCTGCATAAAACAGGCTGACGGCCAATACCGCCAGCAGCAACTGCGCAGGGAGCGGGATCAGACCAAACCACTGGCCGACGACGCTATAAGGCAAGGCGACCGTTGCGGCGGCAATGGTCACTGCACTGATCAGCAGCAACCGTGCGGGTCTGCTGCGGTAAAAGGGTTTGTAAGTTCGAACGATGAAGATCGTCAGCAATTGGGTCAGCAGCGACTCGACGAACCAGCCGCTGCGAAACAGGTCAGGCGCGACTCCGACCATCAAGTACAGCACTCCGAAGGTCGCCATATCGAACACCGAACTGACCAGCCCGAAGACCACCATGAAGTTTCGGATATCAATCATGTTCCAGCGATGCGGAGTTCGCTCCCACTCGCGATCGACGTTGTCGCTGGCAATGCTCATGGAGGGAATGTCAGCCAGAAAGTTGTTCAGCAGAATCTGCTTGGCCAGCAACGGCAAGAACGGCAGAACGAGCGAAGCCAGCGCCATGCTCACCATGTTGCCGAAGTTGGCACTGGAAACAATCGAGAGGTATTTGAGCGTATTGGCAAACGTGTGACGTCCCTCTTCGATGCCCTCCCGAACGATGTTCAGGTCATGTTCCAAAAGGACGAAGTCCGCCGCCTGTTTCGCGACGTCCGCCGCGTGGTCCACGGAAATGCCGATATCCGCCGTCTGTAGAGCCGGCGCGTCGTTGATCCCGTCCCCCAGATAACCTACGACGTGCCCGGTTTTCTGGAGCGCTCGAATGATCCGCTCCTTCTGATTGGGATCGACTTCAGCGAACAAGGTCGTTGTCGGCGCAAGCCTCATCAGTGCCTCGTCCTTCATCTGCATCAATTGTGCGCCGGTGAGCATTTGCAAATCCGGCAGCCCCACCGCTTGGGCCACATGACGTGTGACCAGGTGGCTGTCGCCGCTAATGATCTTCACCTGCACGCCAAGGCGCTCCAGCGCGGTCAGGGTGTCGTTGATCTCGGGCTCCGGCGGATCGAAGAACAGCAGAAAACCGAGGAAAGTCAGGCCTGTCTCATCCTGCTTGCCGTAGTGCGGCTGCTCCGGCATCGCGCGGCTGGCGATACCCAATACGCGATAACCCTGCTCGCTCCATTGCGCGAACCGTTCTCCGATGGAAGCGAGCTCGGCGGCCCCCAAGGCACAGGTCTGCCCCCGGAACTGGGCGTGCGTGCACACTTGCAGCACCGTCTCGACCGCGCCCTTGGTGATCATCAGGCATCCCGTGTGCGGCACGTTACCCACGATGATGCTCAACCGCTTGCGCACGAAGTCATAGGGAATTTCGTCGCGCTTGACGATGCCAGGCCATACGTCGACGTCTTTGCCCGCCAGAGCGATGGCGTCATCTATGGCATTGCGCATTCCGGTTTGTAGCGTTGCATTGAGGGTGGCCAGCAATAACACGTGAGCGTCTGCGACACCCCAGACGTCGACGGCCCGGTCAAGCACCACCAAAGCACGGGTCAGAGTGCCAGTCTTGTCAGTGCACAGTACATCCATCGAACCCAGGTTCTCGATTGAATTGAGGTGACGCACGATCACCCCTTTGGCGGCCATGCGCTGGGCACCCTTGGCCAGCGTGATGCTCAAAATTGCCGGGAGCAGCTCTGGCGACATGCCGATCGACAATGCGATGGCGAACAGCAAAGTATCCAGTGGCGGGCGCTGCAGGAGGATGTTGGTACCCATCACGACAATCGTGATCACCAGCATGATGCGCAGCAGCAGACCGCCGAAATGGCGAAGACCGCGTTCGAATTCGGTTTCTGGGGGTCTTGATGACAGCGCATGGGCAATAGCCCCCATCTCGCTGTCCTCTGCATGGCGCGTTACCAACAGCCGAGCCGTTCCGCTACGCACTGAAGTCCCCATGAACACACAGTTACGACGATCGACCAGGCTGGAATCCGGTGCGCTTTGCCCGGGCATTTTTTCAACCGGAAAGGTCTCACCGGTGAGCAGACTTTCGCTGACGAAACAGTCCGTTGCCTCGATGATACGGCCATCCGCTGCGATCAGGCTGCCAGCACTCAGCAGCATGACATCGCCGGGCACCACTTCACTGGCAGGCACATCACGCGATTTGCCGTCTCTTACTACCGTCGCACGGGCCGCCACTTTATTGCGCAATTGCTCGACGGCCGTGCTGGCGCGGTTTTCGTACCAGGCACTGAGCACCGCGCTCAACGCCACGATGCACCAGACAATGGCGGCGTCCAGCCAGTCGCCGATGACCAGCGCAATAATCGCCCCGGTCATCAGGATCAAGACCAGCGGCGTCATGAGTTGCTTGAGCGCCAGCGACATGAATCCTTGCGGTCGTTGCTTGAATGGGTGGTTTGAAGGCTGTCGGCGCGCGCGGGCCTGTTCGTCGCTCAAACCTGAGGGGGCGCTGTTGCAGTCGATGAACAACTGCTCGATCGGACCGCTCCAGTAGTCGGCCTGAGGTTGAGTGCGCGTTGGCGACGCATCGTGCAGCCATTCGCGACGTGCCATCCAGAGGCCCGGTACCATAGGGAGCCAGAACGTCAATCCTCTGAACAGCAGAGTCGCGGACAAGGCCACGGCCAGATCCACGCCTGCCCAATGCAACGTGACGACCAGAACGCCTTCGAAGGCGCCAAGCCCTCCCGGCATGATGCCTACACTGCGTACGACACTGGCGACCATGAACCCGGCGAACAGCCCCAATGCGGGAGCGGATACCCCCAGCGCCAAGACCAGCAGCCACAGCGTGGCGCTGTCCAGCACGATGATCGCCAGCTCAAGGAGCGTGACGCGGAGCAACAACAGCCGACTCCGGGCCAGCCGCACATCGGCGCCTGTCAATAAGGCCAGCGCCTTGCTCACCAAGGCAAAACGCTGTCCTGGAACCCGCCTTGCCAATGATCGGTTACCCGCGAGTCTCGGTCCGGATAGCGCCAGAATCAACCCAACGCAGATGAAAGCCAGACAGGCCGCAACCAGGGGCGCAGAAGCATGGCCTTGCACCATCAGGATCAGAACGGCCACCCCGACCGACGCCACGTAAGCGAGAAAGTAGCCTGCCAGGTCTAGCGCCAGGCATGCCAATACCACCGGCCTGGGCAGGCCGAGCCTGATGAAGAATGCTACGACGGCGAACGCCCCGCTGATGCCTGACGAGGGCAAAGCCTGATCGACAAACAATTTCACCAGGCTGAGTCTGATCGCCGCCCAGCGGGTAAGCGCATGGCCTCCCTGTGCGAGCACGGTGCGAAAGATTTGCCCTTGGGCGACGTATGTCAGGCTTTGCGCCAGTACTGCGGCAATGAGCCAGAGCGGTTGGGCGTTCATGAAGAGGGTCATAAACGATTCGACGTCGCTCAAGTGCAAGGCCATTGCGATGACTGCGGCCAGCGTGGCCGCACCCAGCAACCAGGTGATCCAAAGGGCGGACCGGCTGAACGGCGGTTCTTCCAGCCGGTCGGTACCAGGAATCTCTGGACTGACAGTATCAGCAGCCATGCAGGCCTCCCAATGGACACCGTAAAGCCAGAATCATCGGCAATGGCGAGCGTGCGCGCTTGATGCACATCAGAAAACGTGAGGGTCTCTGGCCGGTGTACTACCCGGCACGTTCGGTCTTGTTGACCAAGAATTGATAAAACTCAATACGGCCGAGGTGCAGGCGCGTACAAAAACAGGCACCCGTGAAGGGAAATACGCCCATCTTCCTGCCAAGGAGACACTGCCATGAGTGACTTGAGCCTTCGCAAAAACATTCTGGACGAGCTTGAATTCCGCCCCGACATTAATCCCGCCCACATCGGCGTGACCGTCGAGAATGGCATCGTGACCCTCTCTGGCCATGTGACAACGTACGCCCAAAAAATCGCGACTGAGCGCGCCGTGAAAACCATGAAAGGAGTACGGGGCATCGCCGAAGAAATCGAGGTTCGCCCCGAGGGGACAATGAGGCCGACGGACGACATGATTGCAGCGCGCGCTGCGCATATCATCAGTTGGACCACCAACCTGCCGGAGGGCGCGATCAAGATCAAAGTCCAGGCCGGATGGGTCGACCTTGAAGGCAAGGTTGACTGGCAGTTCGAGAGAGACTCGATTCTGCGTGCAGTGCACAAAATAGAAGGTGTCGTGGGTGTCACCAACATGCTGACCCTGCGGCCGCGTCTGAGCGTCACGGATATCAAGCATCGCATTGAGCAAGCGCTCGAACGCCGTGCCGAGGTGGATGCCCAGCAAATCCGGGTTCAGGTCACAGGCGATGTCGTCACGCTCGAAGGTCAGGTGCATATGCTGCATGAGCGTGACGTGGTCGAGCGCGCCGTCTGGGCCGTCCCCGGGGTTCGCAAAATCGAAGATCACTTGAAGGTCGCTTGATCCGGATCTACGAAACACGGCAAAGGACTGCCGAGTTGCCTGCGCTCGAAACGTCCACCCCAGAAGGCCGTCTACAAAGGGCTGAAAAAACGCCCGAGCAAAGGGCATGGAGTTACCCCCGCGTGCGAAAGGCCACGGGGGTTTTTTTCCATTGCATGCATCCCCGCCCGTGTTTGTCCCCCTACGGTTGGCGGTCAACTTCTCGTCAGCGCGAGTCGAGCATGAACAGAAGTATTTTCGATCCCGCACTGTTGCTGATATCGTCCGCCGCGCTCGCTGTCGGGGCCATGATCAATGCGAGCGGCGACGTGGTGCTGTGCCACTGGATCTGGGCGTCGGCGTCCATCCTGATGGGCGTGGTACTCGCGGTTGAAGTCATCGCCGATCTGCTCAAAGGACAGATTGGCGTTGACCTGACCGCACTGCTGTCGATCGCCGGTGCGTTGTACTTCCTTCAATATCTGGTCGCTGCCGTTATTGCCGTCATGCTGGCTTCGGGACGTACGCTGGAGTACCTCAGTTCACAGCGCGCCGAGCGTGAGCTTAAACGCCTGATTGATCGTGCCCCCGCCTTCGCCTTGAAAAAGGACGGCGACACGCTCCGGCGTGTTTCGGTCGAAAGCATCATGCCTGCCGACACCATCATGGTCCGCATGGGCGATGTCATCCCTCTCGACGGCCAACTGCTGGCGCTCACGGCCACAATCGATGAGTCAGCGCTGACCGGCGAGCCCGTTCCCGTGGTGCATCATAGCGAAGAGATGCTCAACAGCGGGTGCGTCAACGCTGGCGAGTCCTTCGCCCTGCGAGTTACCCGTAGCGCGAAAGACAGTACGTACGCCGGCATCGTGCGTATGGCCGAAAGCGCCAAACGCTCACGCGCCCCCTTCATGCGCGCTGCGGATCGCTATGCGCTGCTATGGGTTCCCCTCACGCTGATACTTGCCAGTGGGGCCTGGCTAATTTCCAAAGACCCGCTTCGCGCGCTGGCCGTCATTGTTGTCTCAACGCCCTGCCCTTTGATTCTGGCCGCTCCAATTGCCCTGCTGTCAGGCATTTCGCGCTGTGCGCGACGGGGCATTCTGGTCAAGGATGGCGCCACACTCGAAACGCTCGCGCAGACCCGTCATATCCTGCTGGACAAAACCGGCACCCTGACCACTGGCCATGTGTCTGTACACAGCGTCGAAACATCGGGAGACATCAGCCGCGACGACCTGCTGCGCCTGGCCGCGTCGCTCGCCCAAGGCTCCTCCCATCCTGTTTCATCTGCGATCAGCACTGCTGCCGAGCGTGCCGGACAACCGTTGGGCACGCCGTCCATGCGAGAAGAGACCCCCGGCGCTGGCATCAGTGGGTACCTGGACGGCCACCGGATCAAATTGGGGACGCTGGCCTTTGTCAGCGGTGACGGCAACGCCTGGTCATCGACGCTGCTGATGCGTCTGGATTATCAGGGCCTGGGCGCGAGCTTCATCACGGTGGATGATGCGTTACAAGGCGCCATTCTTTTCGCGGATCCATTACGCCGAGAATCCGCCACCGCCGTACGCAATTTCAGGCACTTCGGCGCGCAAAGCGTCACCATGATCACGGGGGATCGGCTGGCCACTGCCCAATCGGTCGCCATCGCTGCCGGTGTGGACGAGGTCCAGGCAGACATGAGTCCTGAGGACAAAGTCAAGGCTGTGCAGAAAAGCCGAACCCAAGGCATCACGTTGATGATCGGCGACGGCATTAACGACGCTCCCGCACTTGCAGCGGCAGACGTCGGGGTGGCCATGGGGGCCAATGGCGCCGGCGCGGCGTCACAAGCTGCCGGTGTGGTGGTGTTACTCGACCGCCTGGATCGGGTGGCGGAGGCCTTGAAAATTGCCGGACGCTCCTGTCGTATCGCCCGCCAGAGCATGCTGGTCGGGATGGGCCTTTCTGCCGTCGCCATGCTGGTGGCCGCAGTCGGCTATCTGCCCCCTCTGGCGGGCGCGATCCTGCAGGAGATCATCGACGTCGGTGTGATCCTCAACGCACTGCGTGCGCTCGGTGCTCCGGGGTGGCTACCGACACCGGCGCTGGACGCTTTGCGGCTGCAGCAGATGGCCAGTGACCACACTGATCTGAAGCAGGTCCTGGAGAAGCTTGATCAGTTGAGTCATAACTTCCGGCGGTTGACACCCGAAACGGCCAGATCGGAACTGGGCGAGCTGACCGACTTGCTGGAGCGGCAACTCGTGCCCCATGAACGCGACGATGAAAGCAAGCTGCACCCTTACCTGATCGCCTATTTACGCGGGCACGACCCTTTGGCCCCGCTCAGCCATTCCCATCGAGAGATTTTCCGTCTGGTCAGGTTGCTATCACGCATGAGCGCCGGCCTTGCCAAGGACCCCAACGTTTTTGGGGTCGACGAAGTGCACGACACGCTGATTCGCCTGGACACCCTCGTCGCATTGCACTTTGCCCAGGAAGAAGAGCTTTACCAAAGCCTCGATCAGCGCTGATTGTTTAGCCCGCCTGAGTCGCCGGACACTCAAACAGGCAGCCCGGTCTCGACATCGATCACGCCTTCAAACGGATTATCGGCTGTGTGAGCGGCGGGGAGCCCGCGAACGGCGACACGTGACACTTTGGTTTTGGGAAGACGATGTGCCAGTGACCTCAGATGCACCTCGGCGTTATCGAGTGCCGCCTCCGTCCGTTGGCTCCAGTCATGGCGCAGGCGTTGCAGGTCGTCTTCCTTGAACGACAATTGGCACCACAGGTCGAGATCATGCCACTTACCCAGTGCCGCCTGGGTGGCCGCCATTGCCTGCACTGCCTCACGAGAAATGGGGGAAATGGACGGGAATGCTTCGATCAGATAACGCACCCGCTTGAGTGTCGACCTCAAGCGGTGCCGATCAAAGCCCGGCGTTTCAATGGCATGTTCTAGACGTTTCAGTTGCTTGCAAACAGCGCGCTGAATCCTGATCTTCATACGGTGGCTGCCCCGCTCGTTTTCAACGGCACGCACTGCCTCGGGGCAATCATCCAGCGCAGTTAGCAACGTCGGGATCACCGAGCTGCGCTTTACCCGGGAGTAAAGCGCGTGCAAGGCAGCCTGTCGCGTGATCGCTTGTCGTGCCTGCCCGTGGCGTTTGAGTTCCGCGATGAGCACTTCCAGATCGCGCGCACGGGTCGTCAGGTTGGCAACCGCAGCGGCAGCCTGGTCGAGCGACGCGATTTCAGAAGACGCACGCAACGGGCGCAACACACTCCTGAGGCGTCTGACATCGATACGCAAATCATGTAGCGCTTCCGAATCGGTTGACTCTTTCACGCGCACGAAGTCGTGATAGAGCCTGACCTGCAAACTCAGAATACGGAAAACAAGACGATCGGCGGTGTTCATGGCTCAGGTTCTCGCGGGGCTTGTGACGACCAAAGGGGCGCATGCAATTATTCATTTGTTCGCCCCCAGGCTCGCCAGGTAAAGGGCGACCATTTCAGCCGCGGCAGGCGGCAGCAAATGGCTGGATGAAACGCTGCCTTGCGCAGCGGCAAGCACTTCAAGCCGTTGACTCAGGTACCGAGCATGTTGCCCGGCAAGACGAGGGATACTGCCGCTCCCCTGCGCTTGCGCACCGTGACAGGAAGCGCAGCCAGGTACGCTTATGTTTGGCAACCCGCTGCGGTAAATTGCTTCGCCGACGGTATGCTCGCCGTCACCTTGGGCAGTCATGGGCGGCTGCTCAGAGAAATACTCGCTCAACTCATCAATCTGGCCATCGGTGAGTTGCGCGAACTGGCGCATATACCGGGCACTGAACTCGCCCAGATGCTCATGCCCCCTGAAACGGGTCAACTGCTTGGTCAGGTATGCCTTCTGTTGTCCGGCCAGCTTCGGAACCTCTTGGGCGATGGACTGGCCTGTCACCCCATGGCAGAACGAGCAGACTTCATCGGCCACAAGGGCACCAGGAGGCGATATTGGCGGTTGTTCGGCAGGTGTACAGCTCAGGAGAATGGCGGCGCTGCACAACCCCGACACCTGCCAGCACGCACGCAATAGCATCGGCATTGGCGCTTTGAAAACAACGCGCGTGACCATGTGCGGCCCTCCCGCCAGTATTGAGTGTGAGCGTGACCACTGCGCCTTGAGCGCGCTTGACCTGCATCAAGGTTTACGCACTTCGATACGGTGTGGCCATGGCTGCCGCGCATCGATGATGACGTCGGATCGGTAGAGAAAGAGAGTTGATAAAACTCAATACCGGAACCTCGCGCCGGCGTTGAACTACAGGCTCCACCATCAGGGCGTGTGACCCTGTACATACACTGGAGAGCCCCCATGAACGACCATAACCTGCGCGATAACATCATTGATGAGCTTGAGTTATTAGGAGATATCGATCCCGCCCAGATCGGAGTTACCGTTGAACACGGGGTGGTGACGCTCTCAGGCCATGTGCGCGCCTACAGCCAGAAAGCCGCAATCGAGAAGATTGTCAAAGGCATGAAGGGCGTTCGCGCGATTGCCGAAGAAATAAAGGTCCGTCCCGCCGTGGGTAAACAGGTTGCCGATGATCAGATCGCGACCCGCGCCGCCGACATCATCAACTGGACGGCTCATCTGCCGGAAGGAACGATAAAGATCAAGGTCCAGGACGGCTGGGTCGAGTTGGACGGTGAAGTGGAATGGCAATATCAGCGTGACGCCATCGTGCGCGCTGTGCGCATGTTAAGCGGCGTGGTTGCCGTGACCAACCTCATCAGACTCCGCAGGCACCCCGTTGCATCAGACATAAAACAGCGGATCGATGACGCGCTTCAACGCAGTGCCGAGGTCGACGCCCAGCAGATCCAGGTCAGCGTCAAGGACGACGTAGTTACGCTGGAGGGGCGAATCAATATCCTGCATGAGCGCGACGCGATAGAGCGCACGGCCTGGTCGGTGCCTGGCGTGAGAAAAGTGGAAAACCACTTGGTGGTGGCGTAGGTCCTGGCCACGTCAGTCATCAAATCCGTAGCAGGCAGTGATCCTGTCCCCTCGAGCATCAGCCCTGAAGGATGAGCGCATGCATTTCCTGGCCCTGGCAGTGGACTATGACGGGACCATTGCCCAGAACGGCAACGTGTCACCGCAAGTCCAGGCAGCGTTGCTCCAGCTCAAGAACAGCGGACGCAAATTGCTGCTGGTGACGGGTCGGGAACTGCAAGCCCTCAAGCATCATTTTCCGCAACTGGCACTGTTCGACCGCGTGATCGCAGAAAACGGCGCCGTGCTTTATGACCCAGCGACCGATAGAGATGAACTCCTGACGGACGGTGCCTCGACCGAGTTGGTCCGCAGTTTGCGCGAAAAAAGAGTTGCGCCGCTATCGGTCGGGCGTTCGGTTATCGCCACCTGGCACCCGTTCGAGGAAGCTGTGATCAACAGTATTCGGGATCTGGGCCTGGAACTGCAGATGACCTTCAACAAGGATGCGATCATGGTGCTGCCGCCCGGCGTCAACAAGGCTTTCGGCTTGCGCGCCGCGTTGCGAAACTTGGGCATCTGCGAGCAGAACGTGGTTGGCGTTGGGGATGCCGAAAATGACCATTCCTTTCTGTCGATCTGTGGCTGTTCCGCCGCCGTCAGCAACGCCATCGCCTCGATCAAGTCCTGCGCCGACATACGTCTGGAGCGTGATCACGGTCAAGGCGTCTGTGAACTGATCGATCAGCTGTTGCTCAAGGATGCCGCGCTGGTACCGGTCGACCGCATCGGAATACATTTGGGTCAAGCCGGCGATGCGAAGGATGTCTGGTTGCCTCCGGAATCGATCTTGCTCATCGTCGGTAATTCCGGCGCTGGCAAATCCAGTTACGTCACCTGGTTGACCGAGCGCATGGTTCAAGCACACCAGGGGTTTTGCATTGTCGATCCCGAGGGTGATTACCTGAGTCTGGATAACGCCGTCACGATTGGGGGGTTAACCGCTCCGCCGACCACCGAAGAGTCAGTCCATCATCTGTTGCAGGCCGAACTCAATGTTGTGGTCAGCGCGCTGGCTCTCAGCGCTCAAGAGCGCGTGCAGTTGTTTGGTGATCTATTGCCATTTTTGCAAGCGCTTCGCAAAACCTCCGGTCGCCCCTATTGGCTCATCCTTGATGAGGCTCATTACATGCTCCCCCACTGCGCGGTGTGGCCGTCCGGGTTTCTCGGCAACATGGGCGCTATCATCGTGGCCCTGGATTTCGAGCAAGTCTGCCCAGCTGTCTTGGAGAGCGTCGACACACTGGTGGCGCTCGGCAGTACCAACAGGGAGCTGATTGTGCGGTTCGCTCAACTGAGACAGCGCAGTTGCCCGGCGTTCCCGGAGCGCGCCCAGAATCTCGAATACGCGTGCCTATGGGACCTTCATGACGACAGGGAGGTTAAGGTCCTGGACCTGGTTCGGCCTCAGCAGAGACATCACCGACACAGCGGCAAATATGTTGCTGGCGATGTTGGCCCTTGGCATGCCTTTTACTTTCCTGCACTGGACCGCCGCGCAGTCAATCTCACGGACTTTCTGACGCTGTCATCGCAACTTCAGGATTCAGTGCTTGGCTCACACCTGGCCGCTCACGACTTCTCACACTGGTTCCGTGAGGTGATTCACGACGACATGCTGGCCAATCAAACTTACCTGATCGAATCCGACAGCAAGATGGCCAGCGAGAGCGCCCTAGGACAGATCGCACGCCTTGTCCGATCCCGTTACAACCTGTGAGCTACATTGAGAGCGAGGTCGCCGTGCGGCACTCAGACGCTCTAACGTTTTGCCAGTTCCACTTCCGGTTCGATGATCGCATCGACACACATCATTTCATCATCCTCGGTCACCGGCTCAAGGGCTCGCAGATCCCGCCAGCCCTGCTGGACCAAAGCCAGCTGCCACACGCTATTGCGCTCGGCCAATGCCTGAGCCAGGCATCGGCACATCGCGTTTAGCAGGACAGGTGGCGGAGGCGGGTTGTCCTCACTTTGCAGTTCGATCTCGAACCGGGCCGCACAGCTCTGCGTGAGGTTTTCCATCGCCAGCGCTGCCGAATGCACGATGAAGGCATAGCCTGCGAACGTGACCGCGACGATGAGCGCCAGCACCAGAAGTTCATGTCGCCATGTGCGAATCTTCAACACCAGCCGGGTTTTGACCGTCGAGACAGCGGTTTGCCATCGGTGGCCTGCAGCATCGCTTTTCCTCGCGGTCTTGATCACGGTCATAAGGCACCTGCATCGATGTGAAGGCGGCCAGCGTCATCCAGGGCATTCGGATGACGTCGGACGCCGCTATGAAAACTGGCGTCAAGGAGCATGCATCGCCACGAAGTTGTTGGCCTCATGGATCACGTTACTCGTCGAAAAGCTGGGGGATTTATAGGCCAGCACGCTGCAAGGTGGATCGCCCAGCACGCAGTGCTCCGTGCGTCCAAGCAACAGATCGGTGGACAGGTAGTCCTTGGTGCCGAACACCAGCACATCGAATCCGTTTCGGCTGACGTAGTGGCCGATATTGCCGGCCGCTTCACTGACGACGAAATGACGATTTTGCAAGGCGATGGCGTACTGGTCCGCCAAGGCATCGAAGCGTTGGCGAGCCTGGTGGTAGCTCAGCATCGAAGCTGGACGGTGCTCATCCACTTGCGCGACGGGTAACGCATGTCGGTCATAAACGGACAACAGGTGTAGGCTGGCGCCGAAGGACCTGACCAGCAGATAACCTGTTTCAATCAGGCAGCGATTCATTTCCCTGACTTCAGGCTCACAGTGAAGGATATTTACAGCGGCAATGATCCGGCGCGATGGTTTATCTCCCCGGGGTTTGACCAACAGCACAGGAACCGGGCTTTCGTGTAGCAATTGCCAGTCGAGTGCAGAGAGCGTCGGCCCCTCTGCCGACTGATCCTCTTCCATGTCCTTGATAACGTAATCGACTTCTGCCTCCCTGATATAACTGCATAGGTTGGAGATCGTGCGCGGGCACCACAGCACTTCTGCGCAGACATGCAATCCACCTTTGCCTAGCAGGCCCGCCTCTGCGTTGAGCCAGCGCTGGAATGCCCACAACGGGGAACGCTGGCTGCCAGGGATATCGGACCGCGCTGCCGAGACGATCCCTTGGTCTGGCGGGACGAACGCCACAATACGCAATGTTCCATCCAAACCTTGGGCGAGTTGAGCGGCACGTTCAAAGGCCAGCGTGGTGATCATCTTGCCGGGCGCGATTAACAATAGTCGTTTGGGTTGTGCCACAAGACACCTCCAGATAAAGCCCGCCGGACTCCTGACTCAGCGGGCAGAGCATGAATATCAATGATCAGTTGATGTTGATTTCGACCGTTTTTTCCGGCTGCATCGCTTCTGCTTTTTTTGGCAGCGTGACCGTGAGCACACCGGATTTGAAAGCGGCTTTGATGTGATCAGCGTCGACGGTTTTCGGCAGATTGAACACGCGCTCGAAAGCGCCATAGCGACGCTCGGTCAGGTGATAACTTTTTGAGGTTTCATCGCGCTCCTCACGCTTTTCACCCTTTAGCAGCAATGTGCCGTTGACGACTTTGACGGACAGGTTCTTCTCATCGACGCCTGGCACTTCCGCCGTTATTTCAAACACCTTTTCGTTTTCCACGATGTCCACGGCGGGCGATTTGATCATCGTGAAATCACTGTTCCAGAAAGGCTCCAGATCGAACCGTGGTTGCCTGGAAAACAGCGAGGGCATGTTCGCTACATCCTGAAACAGGTGTTCGAACTGACGACGTACATGCTCAAAGGGATGCCAGCTCCCGGAGTCGATAGCGACCTCGCGATTTTGTTCGTCATTGCGGGAGTGGAGCTTCTTCAAGGACTGAGCCATGGCAGGATCCTCATGGGAAGGGTTGGAAAAACAGGATGGCGTGGCGTCGCATCCCGGACGTTGCCCGTTTAATGTCGCGCTTTGACTCTTCGTGGACTTGATAAAAATCAACTGGCCCGAACTTCCGGTTTTGCCTCCCCAAACGCTGAGAATGAGGGTGAGTTTCCAGCCTGATCAGCCCCGAAGATTGACCTTGATCAAGCGCCGTAGGTACCCCGCCGTTACCGTTTCAAGGTCATTGCAACATCCGACTTGTACATCAATGGAGATACTCGCCATGCAACGCACACGGTTGATCACGATGCTGACCACAGCCCTGGCCCTGACAACGGGTTGCAGCCATAAACATGCCCAGGAAGTAGACATGCGACTCGAGGCCGTTGAGAACACTGCTGCCACTGCACGGCTGCGAGCCGATGAGGCGTACAACAAGGCCGACATGGCACAAAGCGCTGCGGCGCAAGCCCAGAAAACCGCGGACGAGGCCAACGAGCGCGCCACTAGGATGTTGGAAAAAGCCACACGCAAATAACGTCAACGGCCCGATCGGCCGGACGGTTGAGTCGCCCTGCTAAACGCTAGAGCACAAGGGGCGACTCAGAGATTTTGCGACGAAAGAGAACCCGTGTAGACGCAGGATTGGGTCGGCGCATTCAGAGTCGCAAATCATGAACGATCCGCTCGAAATCTTTCCCGAGGTAGGCCGACGTAAACCCAAGCCTTTTGTACAGACGATGTACAGGATAGTCAGTGGACAGGTCGGTGGAGGTCATTTGCTCGAAACCATTTCGCCGAGCGGCGGTGATCAAGTGGGTGAGCAATAGCCGGCCCAAGCCTTTTCGCTGCCAGGCGTCCGCCACGGCCACCGCGCATCCGCAGGCGTGCGGGTCATCCAGGCGTCGGTAACGGCTGATCCCGATGATCTGCAACTCCCCGAAGTTGTGAATGAGTGCCACATACACCATGCATGAGTCGTCGGGAACGCTCATGAAGGCATCGACAACAGAGTCATCGACGTGGGCGATCGCACCTAGAAACCGGAATCTCAACGACAACGGGGACAGCCGCTGAAAGAATGCGAGCAAACGCTGATGATCCTGCGCACACACGGGCCGAATCAGCACATGTGTTCCCCCGCGCAAGGCTTCCAGCCAGTGCTCGCCGGGTGTTGCTTTGTTCATTTCTGCAATAAGGGCGGCAGTGTGGGGGTTGGCGAACATGGCAGGTCTCCGACACGAGGATGGGTAGACGAATGCAACGCAGCCCGGACCTCGGCAACGATGGAACCTGGCGCTGCGCCGGGCAGTTACGGTCAGCGATGCAGTACGGTTCGGGCTTTTGACAGCTCTTCCGGCGTGCCGTGAACGATCAGTAAGTACTTATCGGCTTTCAGCGCGGTTTCGTACTTGACGACCTCATCATCATCGACACCGATACTTTTGAGCACGGCACCCAACACGGAAATACCGCCCACCAGAATCGCCCCCTCCAGCGCACCGACCAGTACCGATACAACCGGCCCCGCCATCGCCAGCACCCCTACGCCCGGCAACAGAAATACCGCTGGTGCGATCAGCATGCCCCAGATGCCACCCCAGAAGGCCCCCGTCGCACCCCAGGATTTCACTCGGTCGCCTGTGGAGTAAAAACCCACCGGATGCTCCTCGGTGTGATACCCCTTCCCTACCAGTGAAAGCTGCTTGACGTCGAAACCTGCCTTGCCGAGCGAGCGGATCGCTTCTTCTGCGTCGTGATGACTGTCGTACACATAAACATTTTGATCGGAAGGTTTCATCGCACTGTCCTCTATCGGGTCACTGTCACCGTCCGCCGCGCCATGCGGGTCACACGCGGATGCGTCAGATTCAGACTGCGAGGAAAGCGTCGAGGCATTATTGACGAATATCAGAAAACCCATGGAGGCCGGTGCGGATTGCGCGTCCATCAGCAAGTCTGACAAAACTCAATGTCTGCCTCTTCGACAAGAGGGTTAATACCCACAGTTCGGCACCGGGCTCACGCGTTGAGTCCAGTCATTTCATGAGGAGGCAATATGAGCGATCTCGAATTGCGGCGGATGATCCTGGATGAGCTTGAATTTCAGCCCAATATCGATGCAGCCGCCATCGGCGTTGCCATCGAAAACGGGGTGGTGAGCCTGACCGGACACGTCAGGACCTACGCCCAGAAGTTCGCTGCAGAACGCGCGGTCAAAAGCGTCAAGGGGGTGAAAGCCGTGGCGGAGGAGATCAAGGTCGTCTCCAACGAAGACCTTGATATCAGCGATGAAGCAATCGCTGGCCGATGCCTGGATGTGATCCGCTGGAACAGCGCAATCCCCGACGAGCGCTTGCAGATCAAGGTTCAGAATGGTTGGGTCACCCTCGAAGGTGAAGTCGACTGGCAATATCAGAAAGAAGCCGCGCAAAGTGCTGTACGCAAGCTGGCGGGGGTGGTCGGAATCAACAACATGCTGATACTCAAGCCCAAAGAAACGCCCGAAAACATCAAAGAGCGTATAGAAGCAGCGTTCGCGCGCAATGCGGCGCTGGACAGCAGAAAACTGCGCGTGACGGTCGAAGGCAAGACCGTAAAGCTGGAAGGTCACGTGCACCAGTGGCTAGAGCGAAAAGCAGCGGAAAATGCCGCTTGGTCCATCCCTGGAGTAACCCACGTAGAGAACTACATATTGATCGCCTGAACTGTTTACCCCTCGGCCGGTGGCAGGCCGCCACCGGGCTTACTTTTGCCACAGGATCCACGGCACCGCCACGCACGCGTCCATTTCCGCCTCACGCTTGAGGACGATCCGCACGGTATAGAAGTCGACGGGATAAGCTTCAGCAATCGCCCCTGTATAGCACACAGCCGAGGCCGAGCCGGGACCTGCAACCGGCGTCAGATTCCAGGTTTTCCAAGGCTCGGAGGACTGCGCGGATCGATAGACCTGTACCTGGATCAGCGAAGCATCCACTCCTCCGAGCTTCACCATCACTCGAATGTCATAACCGGCCTCACCCTGCGCGAACACCGGATCATCGATGCTCAGACCGGGCCAATGCTTGACCAGATCGGCGTATCTGGCGACCAGATTCCTCGCCAGCGCACAGTCGTGCCCGGCACGTGCAACGTAAGCCCGCGCCATCGGTGCGTAATAGTGCTCCACGTATTCGCGTACGGTCCTGTCGGCGGAATACTGAGCGACAAGGGTCCCCATACTGGCGCGCATTCGTTTTATCCAGCCCGCGGGACGACCATCCCCGCCACGATCATAGAAGGCGGGTATCACTTGCTTTTCAAGCAGCAGATAAAGCTGCTCGGCGTCGGCAGTGTCATGCTCAGCACTGTGCTCTTGCGCGTCTCCTAAGGCCCACCCCAGATCGGCGGCATAAGCCTGAGCCCACCAACCGTCGAGCTGGGAGAGATTCAGCCCGCCGTTGGCCAGAACCTTCATTCCGCTCGTGCCACAGGCTTCCCATGGCCGTCGCGGCGTGTTGATCCAGACATCCACTCCCTGAACCAGATGCCGGGCGATACGCATGTCGTAGTCTTCGATGAACGCGACACGTCCTCGGGCTTCAGGCCTGCGAATGAATTGATGCCACTGCCGAATCATCTCCTGCCCGACCTGATTGGCAGGGTGAGCCTTGCCAGCGATGAGCAATTGCACCGGCCGTGCAGGATGATTGAGTAGACGCAGCAGCCGATCAGGATCTGCGAGCAAGAGATTGGGCCGCTTGTAAGGGGCAAACCGTCGTGCAAAGCCTAGCGTCAACACCTCGGGATGAAGTCCGGCACCGGCACACTCGATCACTGACAGAGACTCTCCACGGACAGCTTCGCTTCTGGCCAATTGTTGACGGACGAATGCAACCAATACTGCTCGCGCCTGCTGACGCAACTGCCACAGCAGTCCATCGTCAACTTCCCCCAAGAGCCGCCCGATATCCGCAGGTATCGAGACCGACCAAGGGTGTTGCTCCCCGCGGGTGGATTGCCAGCGCTCTTGAACGTCAGTCGACATCCAGGTCGGAATATGAATTCCGTTGACGATATGCCCTATAGGCACCTCATCGGTGGGCACCCTTGGAAACAGTGGCTGGAACAAGCGGCGACTGGTCTGAGCGTGCAGTTGACTGACTGCATTCACCGCCCCTGAACAGCGCAGAGCGAACCAGGCCGTGTTGAAGGCAGAATCCGCGGCGCCACCGGGCGCCTGCCCCATCGAAATGATGTTCTGCAACGGCTGCTCAAGCTCTTGCTCGATGTAGCGCCGTAGATATTTGCCGATCAGGGCGGGCTCGAAACAGTCAAACCCCTCGCTGACCGGCGTGTGCGTCGTGAATAGGTTTCCGGCACGCGTGGCAGTCAGCGCCACCTGAAAATCGACCGAATGTACGCACATGTAATTGCGAGCCCGCTCTAGGGCCACGAATGCGGCGTGGCCGTCATTGAGGTGGCATATGCGGGGATGATGGCCGGCGGCTTCCAGCAGCCGCCAGCCTCCGATGCCGAGGACGATTTCCTGGCGCAGACGCATTTCAGCGTCGCCGCCGTACAGTTGTTCAGTGATTAAGCGCACGGGCACAGGGTTAATCGGGTCGTTGCTGTCGAGCAGCAATAACCGGCTGCGCCCGATTCGCACCTGCCAGCCCCGAAGCCAGACGGTCAGCCCCGGCAGATCGATCGCTAGTCTCAACAGACTGCCATCCGGTCGCAGCAGCGGCTCGATTGGCATCTGCGCAGTGTCATTGACAGGAAACAACGCGTGCTGACGACCTGCGCTGTCGATCTCCTGACGGAAATAGCCATGCTGCCACAGCATGCCGACCGCAATCACGGGGACACCGAGGTCACTGGCCGCCTTGAGCTGATCGCCTGCCACGTTACCCAATCCGCCAGAGTAAAGCGGCAATGACTCACTGAGCATGTATTCCATAGAGAAATAGGCGATTTGGCCAATCGCTGAAGCATCGGGCAGCGTCGTGAACCATGTGGGTGCCGCCAAATGTTTCTGATGCTGATCGATGATGCGTTGCAGTTGGACAGCGAACGTGTCGTCAGCCAAATGTTCGTCAATTTTTTCCCGAGATACAGCGTTCAGGACCAGACACGGGTTATGGGTCATCTGCCACACGTCAGGATTCAAGCGCATCCAGATGTCTTCGTTCGCCCCTGACCAGCGAATGCCCAGATCAAATGCCAGACGCCGCAAGGCATCGTAGCGGTCGTTACATCCGTCGTTGGATGCACGCTCGCCTCCTGATGAGTGGCTCATGGGTCGATACCAGGATTGCGCCGACGCTTTGCAGACAGGCGCTCACACGTCTGTCTGCTGATCTCCAGCCGGATCATTCGGCGCTGCGCGGATTGATGGTCAGCAGGCTGCTGGGCAAGTGATTCGCCAGTTGCTCGGTCGTGCTGCCCAGCAGTTTGTTCATGGCATCACGGTGAACCGTACCGAGCACCACCACATCCACAGCGTTATCGGTCATAAACGACTCAATGACCCGAGCAGGGTTTCCCGTGATCATGTGCCTGCGGTCTGCCGGAACCCCGAAGCGGTCTGCCAACCGATGAAATACCTGCATTTCGTTGTCGTACAGCTCGTCCATGACCGACGGCTGATACCCGAATCCGCCGTCCAGCGCGTAGATGTAGGACAAATCGTAGGCGTACAACAGGTCCAGTTGCGCGTCGCATTGCGAAGCCAGTTGCTCGGCCATCCTGATAATCCGGTCGTTAAGCCGCTCGAACTGATCATCCAACCGGAACGGGTCTACAGCCGCCACAATTTTGCGCGGAATGCCATGTTGCACCTTGGCTACCAGATGCAATGGGGCCTCACAGTCGTATAGCAGGCGCATGTCCAGCGTGGTGAAAAGCGCCCGTGTCAGCCAGGACTCATGCTGAAGATCCTTGATCACCATCGCTGGCTTCATGTCACGCACATGGGTCAGGATTTCCTCCTGAGGGCGCTTGACCCACATCACCTCCGTGGTGATCTGAACACCCATGTGGTGGATACCCTTGGCCTGCTCATCCAGCCACTGTCGGTGGCTATGCAGATAACCTTCACGCACCTCCTTTATCGCGGTCTCGTTGACCAGGCCCGCGGACGCAATGCCCTCCACATAATCGAACGCAACGATATGCAACGCTGCGGATTTGACCTTGGCCAGCGCTGCAGCTCGGTCGAACGCGGGGGTACGCTGCATCAGTGGTGGGGCAATAAGCAACAAACGCTCGATGTCGGCCATCTCACACCTCCATTGTTTACCGGGTCGCAGCGGTTCAACCGATGCGGATGTGCTGCCATTGTCCGGCACCGGGGGCAGCCGGGTTTGATGTAGATCAGAATCGCTCTGCCGATGCGTGACCGAGACGTGGGTGTCAAAAGGCTGTGTGTTTGATAAGGATCAAACTCCGGGGTCTCGACCGGTCCAGACTCCCCTCACACAAGGGGACGCTTTATGCCAGCACAGCATCGAAAATGGATCACCTGGACAGTCGCAATTTTGGTTCTGACACTGGGCGGCGGTGTCTTCGGTTACTGGCAACTGCGCAAGCCTCGACTGTCGCCGGACTTCGATATGTCCAACGGCCGACTGGAAGCGACCGAAGTACAGATCGCCAGCAAGACCGCGGGACGTCTGGCGCAGGTGCTGGTGCACGAGGGCGATCAGGTCACGGCTGGGCAACTGCTGGCTCGCATGGACACCCGCACGCTCGATGCACAGTTGAGGCAAGCCGAAGCTGGCGTGGCTGGCGCCCGGCAAAACGTGGCTGCAGCGCAGGCCACGCTGCAATTGCGTCAGAGCGAACAGTTGCTTGCTCGGCAGGAGCTCAGACGCGGCCGCCAACTGTACGAACGCGGCTACTACAGCGCCCAGGCCCTTGATCAGCAGACGTCGCGCCTGGACACCGCGACATCAGCAGTGCGCGCTGCCAGAGCTCAAGTCGAAGCGCTCCAGGCCACTATCGGAGCAGCCTTGGCGCAGGTCGCGAGCCTGCAAAGCGAGATCGACGATGACAGCCTGCGCGCACCGGTGGATGGTGTCATCCAACTACGGGTGGCCGAGCCGGGCGAAGTGGTGGCTGCGGGGAGCCAGGTGCTCGTCATGATCAATACCGAGGATCAATACATGAACCTCTATTTGCCGACGGCAACCGTGGGCAAGCTGACCCTGGGGGACGAGGCGCGGATCGTGCTCGACTCGCTTGCCGACACGCCCCTGCCCGCCCGTATCAGCTTCGTGGAAGACAAGGCCCAATTCACGCCCAAAGAGGTGGAAACACGGGATGAGCGTCAGAAGCTGGTCTTTCGGGTGAAGGTGAACTTGATCGATCCTGCCCGAACACCACAGGCCAAACCTGGCATGCCAGGGACAGGCTATGTCAGGACGCGCCCGGTCCCGTGGCCGAGTGTGCTGCCATGACCGGCCCATCACTGTCTATTCAAGGTCTGAGCCATTGTTACGGCTCCGTTCCCGCATTGACCGCCGTCAACCTTGAGCTTCCAGCCGGCACTCGCTGTGGCCTGATTGGACCCGACGGGGCTGGAAAGTCGACGCTGCTTGCGCTGATCGCGGGTGTGAGATCGCTACAAACCGGGCAGCTTTCAGTGCTCGGCGGTGAGATCAATGACCGTGCCCATCGCAGTACCCTGTACACGCGGATTGCGTTTATGCCGCAGGGATTGGGCAATAACCTCTACCCCGACCTTAGCGTTGAGGAGAACGTGCGTTATTTCGCCGCGCTTTTCAGCCTGAGTTCCGACCAGATCCACGAGCGCGTGCAGACGCTCCTGCTTGCGACCGATCTGCTGCGATTCCAAGATCGACGCGCGGGAAAATTGTCGGGTGGCATGAAACAGAAACTGGGGTTGTGTTGCGCCCTCATTCATGACCCTGAACTGTTGATACTGGATGAGCCAACCACCGGCGTCGATCCTCTTTCCCGACGACACTTTTGGGAACTGATCGAGCAGGTGCGTCTGCAACGGCCGCATTTGACCATTCTGGTGGCCACCGCCTACATGGAAGAAGCGGAGCAGTTCGAGCACTGCCTGATGCTCGATCAGGGCCGGTTGATCGCGGCAGGAAGTCGCGCGGCGCTGGCTGCGAGCACCCCCAGTGGCAAGCTGGACCATGCGTTCACTCACTTTCAGGGCCGCACGCCAAGGATTGCCCCAGCACCCCAAGTGCTCGAAAGCCAGCAGTCGGACAAACACATAATTGCCATCGAAGCCCGTGCGCTGACCTTACGCTTCGGCGATTTCACCGCAGTCGACAACGTCAGCTTCTCTATCGGCAAAGGCGAGATATTCGGATTTCTTGGCTCCAACGGCTGCGGCAAGACGTCGACCATGAAGGTGCTTACGGGCCTGATCCCCGCGACAACCGGAACGGCAACGTTGCTGGGCAAACCCGTGGACGCCAGCGACCTGCACACCCGCCAGCGCATTGGCTTCATGACCCAAAGCTTCTCGCTTTACGGTGAGCTCACGGCGCGCCAGAACCTGGCCCTGCATGCCAGGCTTTACGATGTACCTGCAGACGAGCGAGAACAGCGCATCACTCGCCTGCTTGACCGCTTCGATCTGGCCGACATCGCTGACCAACCCTCCGGCTCCTTGCCGCTGGGGATTCGCCAACGACTGTCGCTGGCCGTCGCGATCCTGCATGAGCCCGAGGTGCTGATCCTTGATGAGCCAACCTCCGGCGTGGACCCGGCGGCACGGGATACTTTCTGGCAGGCGCTGACCGAATTGTCCCGCCATCAGGGGGTGACGATTTTCCTCTCAACCCACTTCATGAATGAAGCGCAGCGGTGTGATCGTATTTCCTTCATGCATGCCGGAAAAGTCTTGGCTTGTGGCACCTGCGCGCAGTTGCAGGAACAGTATGGATCGCAGACGCTGGAGCTCGCTTTCATCAATTGTCTGGAGCAAGCTCAGGCAGAGCAAAGCCCGGCACCTATCGCCGACTTTTCCTTCGCGGCACCCGTAAGCCATGCCCCTATGACGCACCGCTACGCTCCCATCAGCCGCATGCTTGCGGTCGCTGGGAAGGAGCGCCGGGAGCTGCTGCGTGACAGGGTGCGTCTGGCATTTGCCCTGCTGGGCGCCATCTTGATGATGGTGATCTTTGGCCTGGGCATATCACTGGATGTCGAGAACCTGGCTTTTGCTGCCTTCGATCAGGACCAGACAGCGGAAAGTCGGGCATATCTGGAAGCATTCAGGGGTTCACGCTATTTCTCCGAGCATGCGTCCATTCGAAATCCTGCGGAGCTGCATCAACGTTTGCAGAGTTCGGAAATCGAACTGGCGCTGGAGATCCCACCGGGATTCGGTCGCGACCTGTACGCCAATCGGCACCCGGCCGTGGCGGCTTGGCTGGAGGGCGGCATGCCGTTCCGAGCCGAAACCAGTCGTAACTATGTTGAAGCCGTGCACGCCGCCAACCTGCAACAGATGGCGCGATTGAGCAGCCATCCGGCATCTGCGACGCCCGACGCCCAGCTCCAGATGCGCTTTCGATACAACCAGGACGTGGTCAGCGTCAATGCTATAGGTCCCGGCGTGATGGCGCTGATCCTTGCATTCATTCCGGCCATGCTCACGGCGCTGGGCATCGTCCGAGAAAAGGAGTTGGGGTCTATCACCAACTTCTTCGCCACCCCTTTGACGCGAGTGGAGTTCCTCTTCGGTAAACAGCTGCCTTACATAGCAGTGAGTCTGGTCAATCTGTGCCTGCTCACGGCCATGAACCGATGGGTGTTTGGAGTACCATTCAAGGGAAGCCTGCTGACCCTCGCGCTGGGCGGCATTTTGTACGTGATGGCAACCACCAGTCTGGGCCTGCTGATTTCCGCTTTCACCCGCACCCAGATCGCCGCCATCCTGGGGACCATGATCATCACCAGCCTGCCCACCATCCAGTTTTCCGGGCTGATCGTGCCCAAGTCGTCGTTGCAGGGCGCGTCCGCCGTGATGGGTGCGTTGTTCCCCGCTGGCTATTTCCTGGACATCGCGGTGGGAACATTCACCAAGGCTTTAGATCTTCGCCATCTGTGGCCGGAATGTGTCGCTCTGTTGGGGTTCTTTGTGACTTTCAGCGGCGTCAGCCTATTGATGTTGAAAAAGCAGGAGCACTGATGAGCAAAGCTGCCAATGTGCTGTCGTTGACGATGAAAGAGCTGACCAGTCTGCGTTACGACCACGTTCTGCTGTTGTTTCTCACCTACGCCTTCTCGATCGCCATCTACATGCCGGCCGCAGGCTCGGTGATGGGTGTGCACAACGCCAGTGTGGCGGTCGTCGATGAGGATCGCAGCCATCTCTCCCGCTTGATCATAGAGGCGCTGCTGCCTCCCGAGTTTCAAACGGCAGTGCTCCTGCCCTACGATCAGTTGGACCGGTCAATGGACAGCGGCCGTTTCACCTTCATCATCGATATACCGGCGAATTTTCAACGCGATCTGAACGCCGGTCGCAGTCCCGCCATACAGGTCAATGTCGACGCCACTGCCATGAGTCAGGCATTCATGGGCGCCGGTTACCTCTCAAGGATTTTGCAAACGGTGTTGCAAGACTACCGCAGCCAGGGCAAATCAGCGTCGCCGCCACCGATACAACTGACGACTCGAGTGCTGTTCAACCCCAATCTTGAAGGTGCGTGGTTTCTGGCCGTGATCCAGATCGTCAATAACATCACCCTACTGGCGATCATCCTTTCGGGGACTGCCGTGCTTCGGGAGCGTGAGCACGGCACGCTCGACCATTTGCTCGTGCTTCCTCTGAGTCCCAGAGAGGTCATGCTGTCGAAAATCAGTGCCAATGCCATCGTCGTGGTCGCCTGCAGTTGGGCCTCACTGGAAGGTGTGGTGAGGCTCGCCCTTGATGTGCCACTGACAGGCTCTAAGACGCTGTTTTTAGTCCTCACCGCCATGTACCTGTTCGCCACAAACTCACTGGGCATATTCCTCGCGACATTGGCGCGCTCCACTCCGCAATTTGGCTTGTTGGCGATTCCGGTGATCATCCCGATGCTGTTGCTCTCGGGAGGCTCCACTCCGCTTGAAAGCATGCCCCTATGGCTGCAATGGATGATGCAACTTTCGCCCTCTACCCACTTTGTCAGCCTCAGCACCGCGATCTTGTTTCGCAATGCCGGTTTGATATTGATATGGCCTCAGGTGCTGGCGCTTGCAGTACTCGGCCTGATGTTTTTCTACCTGACGCTGCGACGTTTCCGTTCAAGCCTGACGTCTTGACGGGGCTCAAGGTGTCGCATCGGCAGGGAACGCCAACGTCTGCGACTAGCTTCACGACACCCAGGACTTCTTCTTGATCGAAGCATGATGGGTGATGGGGCCATTGATCTTCGAGGTTGCGGCGCCTCATTGAAGCGTCAGGCTATGTCGGATCAGCAGAAGTAGAGATATTCTCAACCGAAAACGGAGGGAGAAGGGTCGCCGAGGAAGTGCATTCGTTTTGCGCCAATCGATTTCAAACAGTGGGCTGACCCCCACGCCGTTATTGTTAAATCGTCCCACACAAATTGATAAGGAGCCGAACAGCTAAATCACGGAGGCTTATCTTTGTCGTCCGTGGCCGTCAGTGGCATCGGCTCCACCGGCTCGGCTTTCGCGGAAGGCTTCTTCGAAGATGCGCAGGCAAACCTGAAGCTTCGCAACTTCCATAGCGATCGCAACTGTGTCGACTACGGGCTGGCAAGGCCATTCCGGGACGACTATCGGTGTCTGGTCGATTCGGCCAGCCTGGCGCCGGGGGCCACAGGTCCTGAGCCTGGAAGAGTTCGTGGCCCGGGAGCAGATTCTGGTGCCGTCTGGCAGCTTCATCGGCATGGCGGATGAAGTTTGTCGAGCTTGGGACTCACCCGCAGGGTGTGCGCATCGACCACACACCGCGCGGCGCTGCCTCACGTGCTCAGGGGCACCGACGCAGCCTCGAACATCCCGACCCACTCGGCGCAGGCCATTCCCGCATTCAGCGGCCTGATTCAGCCGCGCGCCGCAGCGACCAGGCGATTCACTTCGGCGCGCACCATGTTGGCGTATTCCGGCGGCGACATGGCATCGAGTTCGGCGCGCACCCATTCCGACCACTTGCCCTTGCGCTTGGACCGCTCGCCCATCAGCCGGGCCGCTTCGCCCTTGGCCTTGCCCAGGTTGCTCTGCCACAGTTCGAACAGGCGGGATTTCTCGTCTTCGATCGCAGCGCGCTCGGCAAGGGATTTGTTGGCCAGGTTGAAACTCATGACGTTACCTCTGTGTGCAAAAACAAAACGGTCCGTGCCCGGGCGATGGCCGGTGGCGGAGCGTCAGCATCTTACACCCGTGGTCCTCGATCCCCGACCCCATCGGCCCGACTTTTTGCGCGAGGCGGGCAATCCCCTGCAACTTTTCTCGTCCCACGGGACTCCATTGCTCACTGCCATCATCAATTGAAGGAAATGTGCCATGGCTCGTAAACCCGCTGTCCAAAACACCGCCGAACAGATCCAGGATCAGGCATTCAGTGAATTGGCGGCCCTCATCGAAGAGTCCGATAAACTGCTCAAGGACAGCGCTTCGCTGGTGGGCGAAGAGGCAGAAACCGTTCGCGCACAACTGAGCTTGAAATTGAAACAGGCTGTGGACTCGCTGGGACGCGTTCGCGACAAAACCAAACCGGCCGTAGAGGCCACGGAAACCTACATCGGTGGCCATCCTTGGCAGACCGTCGCCATTTCTGCAGGATTCGGTCTGGTCGTGGGATTGTTGCTCGGCCGCCGTTGATTTGCCCACGGCACCGCCAGGCGCGCCGCTTGAGTTAGCGCCTGCCCGAGGACGGGGTCCAACCCCAAGCAATACGGCCTGCCAGCGGTCGCAATACCGCTGGCAGGCCGTTTCGTTGAGGGGGGCGGTTGAGCCTATAGCGCGTCGGCCGCGTTACTGTTTCGGGGCGATCACTTCCAACTGCGACAACCGATGACCTTTCACCAGCGCCGCGTCGATATCGGTCTTGGCCTTGCTCGCGGCCTCCTCCGACTCAAACGGGCCGATCATCACCACTTCCTTGCCATCGACCTTGACCACGTAGGACGGGTAATGGTGCTCCACCAGCCAGTAGGTCATGTCGCTCAGCGCTTCTTTCAAATGAACGCGGATGGTCCATTGCGACGAAGCCGGGGTCGGAGCCTCCGCCACCGAGTCAACGCTCGGCACCTTGGCGGTCGGGCTCGGCTTTCCACCGTCGCAGCCCGCCAGCATCAACACCGCCACCATCATTGCCATCTTGCGCACGTCTGTCGCTCCTCGTCTGAAGTGGCGGGAGTTTATCACTGACAGCCTTCACCGGCTGTCCGGGTTTGCGCCTTCCTTCACAGCTGCGCTCGGCCAGCTTGACTCAGGATTGCCGGTCATGACCCCGAACCCACTTGACGTTTTCGGTGCGCGTGCGTTTCTGCTCCTGCCCTCCTGAAATACCTTGCGACAGTCCTCCCGCGGAAGGGCAAGCGCTTTTGTCGAACATTCAATCGGCAACGCGATGGCGGCGAAGCCGCCCGCCAGTGCACGAGCGGTCCGCTTGCCGACGCTACGACTTCAGGCGCCGCAACATCAATATGCCAGTCTTTATGGATTGCACACTTTGGCGTATTCGCGCGCATCCGAATAATCAATCCATTAAAAAAAGTGAATCGTGGGGATGATCAAATAATTCGATCGACACCATGCACAGAACAAAATAGCTCGCTAAATATTCCCCACCCATTATCCGAGCGCCTTTATAAAAACTCCGGAGAATCTAAAAGTGATCAATAAATCCTCCTTATGGCGCCTGTCGTTCGCTGCGATGCTGACCGCAGCCAGTGTGACCACCGTGCACGCTGAATACATGACGCGCGACAGCGGTAGCCCGGTCGGTGACAATGAAAACTCTCAGACAGCGGGCGAAACTGGGCCGGTCTTACTTCAAGATGCCCATTTGATCGAGAAGCTGCAGCGTTTCGATCGTGAACGTATTCCTGAACGTGTGGTACATGCGCGAGGCACGGGGGCGTTTGGCGTCTTTGAACCCAGCAGCGATATCCATGACCTGACAACCGCTCAAGTCTTCAAACCCGGCAGCCAGACGCCGGTATTCGTGCGCTTTTCAACGGTGATGGGCTATCGCGGCTCGCCGGAGCAAGCCCGCGACCCACGCGGTTTCGCGGTGAAGTTTTATACCGAGCAAGGCAACTGGGACATGGTCGGGATCAACTGGCCGATCTTTTTTATCCGTGATGCCATCAAGTTTCCCGACTTTGTACACGCCAACAAGCCCAGCGCCGTCACCGGCGTTCAAGACCCCAATCTGGCGTTCGACTTTTTCGCCCACACACCTGAAGCCACCAACATGCTGACCCACCTCTACACCGTAGAGGGCATGCCGGACTCGTACCGCCACATGAATGGCTCTGCGGTGCACGCGTTCAAGTTCGTCAATGCCCAAGGCACTGTTCATTACGTGAAATTTAGTTGGCGCAGTCGCCAAGGCGTCCACGGGCTGGAGCCGAAGCAAATCGCAGGCTCGGTGGGTAATGACTGGAACCTGATGACGAATGATCTGTATGGCGCGATTAAAAAAGGCGACGTCCCGAAATGGGACTTGTACATCCAGACATTGACGCCGGGTGAGTTGGGCAAGTTTGATTTCGATCCGCTGGATGACACAAAAGTCTGGACGGGCATCGCCGAACGCAAAGTGGGCACGCTGACCTTGAATCGTGTTCCAGACAATTACTTCGAGTCGACGGAAGAGTCGGCGTTTGCCCCGTCTCGCCTGATCCCCGGTATTGAAGCGTCGGAAGACCGAATGCTGCAGGGCCGCTTGTTCGCTTATGCCGATACTCAGATGTATCGGCTGGGCGCCAACTATCAACAACTTCCCATCAATGCGCCTCGCACGCCTGTCAATAACAACAGCCAGGACGGGGCGATGAATGCAAGCGGCCGGAAGGGAGAAATCAATTACGAGCCTTCCGGGATAAAACCACTGGATCAGGACCCGAAATACAAATACGCCCAGACGCCAGTGACCGGCACAACTCAACAACGGATGACCGGTAAGCCGCGAAACTTCTTCCAGGCGGGCGAATATTACCGAAGCCTGGGTGAAAAGGATAAAACGTTGTTGGTAGAAGCGCTCAGCGGCGATCTTGCCCACGTCGACAACAAGGAGAACACCTACACCATGCTCTCTTACTTCTACAAGGCGGATGCCGATTACGGGACGCGCCTGAGTAAAGCGCTTCACGCTGACGCTGGCCGGGTCAAGGACATGGCCGACCGGCTTCAGGACTGATCAGCATCCACTCGGATTCGCTGGCCGCCTGCGTCCGGCCAGCGACTCTCAACAGGAGTCGTTATGTTCTCTATCGATCGTCGATGGCGCTGGGCTGTGGTCTGCCTGCTGGCAGTCCTCGTCATCTGGGCCGCGCTCGTGGCCAGCCATCTGTTCCTGCCCAATCTATGGTTGCCCGCTTCACCGGGTGGCATCCCGTTGCGAGGCCAGGTCGAGCGGGTGGATCCTCACCTTTACGATCAGGAATGGTTCGATGCTGCACGCGCCGGCAGGCAAGACATCACCGATGCATTGGCGGATGCCGGTTACCCGGTCAATGCCGTGAATTCATCCGGTTACACGGCACTCGTGCTGGCGACTTACCATGGCCATCTGCCGGAAGTGCGCGCGCTGCTCGCCCGCCATGCCGATCCGTGCATACCCGACAACAACGGCAACACGGCGCTGATGGGCGCACTGTTCAAAGGCGAACAGGAGGTCGCCGAGCAACTGTTGGACCGCTGCCCGATCGACCAAAGCAACCACAGCGGCCAGACGGCCTTGTCCTTCGCGGCGCTGTTCGGCCGCCTGGATTTCCTGCCCACGCTGGTTCAGCGTGGCGCCGATCCCGACCACGTCGATGTCGAAGGCAAGACGGCCTTGCGCATCGTGTCCGAACAAGGCAACGAACAGGCCGCTGCCGCATTACGCAGCCTGGGCGCCAGCGGCGGTTGAACTGCGCTGGCGGGGCAGCGTTCGATGGTCTTCCAGATGAGCGAACTGCCAACGGCGAGCGCTGCCAGAGGGTACGCCATGAACGATGGTCGGTTGCTGCGCTCGTTTGGCCTGAGCGTAGGCTCAGGCTCAGGTCGAGCACGATTTCGTTCCGCCGAGCCCTCGATCACTTCATGAACCCCTCCATGAAGTCGGCGATGCCGCTGGCCATCTTGCGCCGCCAAAGCGCTGCATGAGGATTGGCCAGGGTCTGGTCTTCGCTGACGAAACTGCGAATGATCGCGTTGTAACCCAGCCAGCGAAGCGGTTCAGGCTCCCACGCCTGCAAGCGATTCAGGCCACCTTCGCGGATGACCCAAGGCTGCCGAACGAGTGGGCTGTCGCGCTGCAGGATCAAATCCGCCAAGGTTCGCCCGCCCAGGTTGCTGGCGCCGACGCCCTCCCCGCCGTAGCCGCCTGACAAGGCAATCCCCTGGGCCGGATCGCACAGCATGTGCGGATGAAAGCGTCGGGCCATGCCCAGGTTGCCGCCCCATGAATGGGTGATGCGCACCTCTTTCAATTGCGGAAAAAGTTCGCCGAACAGGTAACGGCGCAACTGGATCTCACTGTCGGTAAGGTCGAAGTTCTCTCGCAGGCGACCGCCGAAACGATACCCGCCGCGCGCGCCGAATATCAGCCGGTCATCGGCTGATCGCTGGCCGTAGGTCACCTGGCGGCTGCTTTCGCCAAAGGCCTGCCCCTCGCTGAGACCGATATCGTCCCACACCCGCGCCGAAAGGGGCTCGGTGGCCACCATCAGACTCTGGACCGGTAACTGATAACGGCTCAGCGCGGGCATCGCGGCGGCGTACCCTTCCACGGCCGGGACCACCCAGCGACAGCGAATCTGCCCATTGGGTGTCGAAACATGCCCTGAACGCCAGTCGGTAGCCGGGGTGCGCTCATGAATCGACACACCCAGACGCTCCACCGCCCAGGCGAGGCCTTGCACAAGTCTGGCGGGTTGAATCGTCGCCAAGTGGGAAAAATGGATGGCGCCGAAGGGCCGGGCAATGCGCAGTTGCTCGCTCAACTGTGCAGGGTCGAGCCAGCGGTAATCGGCTTCAGTCAAGCCCGCCGCGTAAAGGGCTTGCAAGTGTGCGCGCAGGCTTTTTTCCTGCTCGGGATAGCGTGCCGCGCAATACAGCGCGCCGCCTTTGCGGTAATCGCACGCGATGCCTTCACGGTCGATGACACGCTTCACTTCGTCCGGTATGTCGAACAACAGTTGGTAAGAGGCACGCCGTTCCGGCTCTGGCAACCCGGACAGCAGGCGCTCGTCGCCGAGCAAGTTACCCATCACCCAGCCACCGTTGCGACCGGAAGCACCGAAGCCCACCGTTTGCGCTTCGATGATCGCCACGCTCAGCTCGGGGGCCTGCTGCTTGAGGTAATAGGCGGTCCAGAGTCCCGTGTAACCCGCACCGATGATCGCGACATCGACATCCAGATCGTGCTGCAGCGAGGGCCGGGGTGACGGGGGCTCATCGAGTTGATCCATCCACAAGCTGATCGTTTGTCGCGTTGGCATTGCTGCCCCCCCTTCGACCCGGTAAAGGGCTCGATGCTAGTCGCTTGGGGCGCAGACTGTCCAACAGGGGAAGCGAGGCGCCGACGGGACTGGATTACGCCCACAGCAGGAGCCGCTTTTTTTCAGAGACTTATCAGCTTTTTCGCACGCCCAAACCCGTTGTTACAGGGTACACTTGCCACCTTTTTCGGCGACACATGCCGCAACATCTCGGCCACCGACACCACCGCAAACGTGCTTTCATTCAGGTGTTTTTCACGACCCCCTGCCCGGCACCGAACGCCATGCTGGCATTGTGGTCAATGTCCTGACACGCACGCCTTTGAAGCCAGACTAACGTGAACACGCCCACATCCCCGACCGCGGCGCCGATGAGCGATCGCCCGAGCCCGCAGACCGCTCCCGAGCAGTGGATCATCTGCGAGCATTGCGACTCGCTGTACCCCGCCCAACCCTTGCACAAAAGCGAGTCGGCTTATTGCCTGCGCTGCGCCGCCCTGCTCGATCGCGGCCATCGCTTGACGATCGAGCAGTTGCTGGCGCTGAGCCTGGCGGCGGGCATCCTGTTCATCTTTGCCAACGTGTTTCCCGTGATCAGCATCAGCATGCAGGGGCTGCATAACGAGGTCACGCTGTGGGGCTCGGTACAGGCCCTGGCGCAGGGGCAGATCACTTTGATCGCCCTGGTTGCCGGGCTGGCCATCATTCTCGCCCCGGCGCTGCAGATCGCCTTGCTGTTCTGGGTACTGGTCCACGCCCACCGCAATCAGGTCGCGCCGGGATTCAAGACCTGCATGCGCACCCTTGAACATTTGCGGCCGTGGAGCATGCTGGAAGTCTGTCTCCTGGGCATTCTGGTGGCGATCATCAAACTGGCCGGCATGCTGGACGTCCACCCTGGCGTAGGGCTTTGGGCCATGGCGATGCTGATGGTGCTGATCGTGCTGATCGCGGGCAAGGATATTCGCCGCCTCTGGACCGAGCTGGGGGTGGAGCCGGAATGAACGGTATTCCCTTCGCCCGCGAGCATCGGGTCACGCTGTGCCATGTCTGCAGTTATGTCTGCCCTGAAGACGCCCATGACTGCCCGCGTTGCGACTCACCGGTTCATCGGCGCAAGCCCAACAGCCTCGCGCGAACCTGGGCCTTCCTGATCGCCGGGCTGATTTTCTACATTCCGGCCAATACCCTGCCGGTGATGTTCACCACGCTGCTGGGCAGCGCCAGTGAAAACACCATCATGAGCGGGGTGATCGAGTTCGCCGAAAGCGGCTCGTGGGACATCGCCATCCTGATTTTCATCGCCAGCGTGCTGGTGCCGTGCGTCAAGTTCCTGGTGCTCGGCATGCTGCTGGTGACGTGCCAGCGGCGCAGCCAATGGGCCATGCGCGAACGCTCCCGGCTGTACCGCTTCATCGAGCTGATCGGTTATTGGTCCATGCTCGACGTGCTGGTGGTGGCCCTGGTCGCAGCCCTCGTACAGTTTCGTGGCTTGAGCACCATCGAGCCGCGGCTGGGCATTCTGTTCTTTGGTTTGGTCGTGGTGATGACGATGTTCGCCGCCATGAGTTTCGATCCCCGGTTGATCTGGGACGCAGAGGTTGAAGATGTCTGATAGCACCCCACTCCCGCCGGTCTCCGAGCCGGTACGACCGACTATCAAGGCCCGCAAGGCACGCATTTCACTGGTCTGGCTGGTGCCGATCGTGGCCGGTGTGATCGGCCTGTCGATGGTCATCCACGATTTTCTCAACGTCGGCCCCAAAGTCGTGGTGAGCTTTCTCACCGCGGAGGGTCTGGAAGCCAAGAAAACCCAGGTCAAGTACAAGAACGTGGTCATTGGCACGGTCACCGACATCGAGTTGAGCGACGACCGGACTCACGTTCTGGCCACGATCGACCTCAATCAGTCGGCGGTCCCGTTCACCCGTGCCGACACCCAATACTGGGTGGTGCGCCCACGTATCGGTGCCCATGGCGTTTCCGGCGTCGACACCCTGTTGTCTGGCGCGTTCATCAGTGCCGACCCCGGCAGTTCCGAGAAGACCGAGAAAAACTTCAAAGGCCTGGAAACACCGCCACCGATCACCTACGGCGACAAGGGCAAACGTTTCATCCTGCACAACGATGACCTCGGCTCGCTGGACATCGGCTCGCCCGTCTATTTCCGCCGGATCCAGGTCGGCCAGGTAGTGGCCTATGAGCTGGCGAAAGATGGCAAAGGGGTCGACATCGAAATCTTCGTCAATGCGCCCAATGATCAGTTCGTGCTGACGGACTCGCGCTTCTGGAACGCCAGCGGCGTGGATGTCAGCCTCGGCGCCGCAGGCCTCAAGGTGTCGACCCAGTCGCTTACCTCGATTCTCTCCGGCGGCATCGCGTTCCGGGAGCCTAAGTACAGCCCGGACGCCAAGCCGGCCGAGGCCAATACCGAATTCAAGCTGTTCGAGGATCAGGCCACCGCTCTGGCACCGCCCGACGGCGAGCCCAAGTACATCCGCATGCGCTTCAACCAGTCACTGCGTGGCCTGGTGGTCAATGCGCCAGTGGATTTCCTCGGCGTGAACATTGGCCGTGTGGTGTCGGTGGACCTCGATTACGACCCCGCCACCGGTGCGTTTCCCGGCGTCGTGGGCGCGGTGATTTACCCGCAGCGCCTGGGTGCGGCCAACGAAAAGCTCAAGGAACAGGCTGGAGGCGGCGACGAGGAGGAACAGACGTCGCGCATTCTCGGGCGGTTCGTCGAGCGCGGGCTGCGTGCGCAGGTTCGCACCGGCAATCTGCTGACCGGCCAGCTGTACATCGCCATGGACTTCGATCCCAAGGCCCCTAAAGTGGCTTACAACGCCAAGGCCCGCCCGCTGGAGATCCCGACGGTGCCCGGCAGTTTCGACAAGTTGCAGGAACAACTTCAAGCGTTCGTGGACAAGCTGGGCAAGATCCCGATCGACGAGCTGGCCACGAACCTCAATGGCAGCTTGGTCGAACTGCAGAAGACCATGAAAAACGTCAACGGCCAGGTGCTCCCCCAGGTCACGGGCACGCTGCAGCAAGCCCAGAAAACCTTGGGTAACGCCAATGCGACGTTCTCGGATGATTCGCCCGCGCGTCAACAGCTGGGCCAGGCGATGGAAGAAGTGCAACGCACTGCGCGTTCGGTGCGGGTGTTGACCGACTTCCTCAGCCGCCACCCCGAATCGCTGATCCGTGGCCGCAGCGGCGACGCAGCACCCGGTTCGTACAAAGGTTCGTCTTCTTCCCGTGAAATTGCCCCGGAGCCCGCGCCATGATTGTGCGTTCTCGCTTACTGACGCTGGCCTGCGCATTGGGCCTGAGCGCCTGCGCGTCCACACCGACGCACTATTACACCTTGATCGCCCCCGCCGGTCAGTCCCAAACCAGCGCCGCGCAGGCCCCGTTTCAATTCGAAATGCAACCGGTGCTGATGGCCGTCCAAGTGGACCAACCGCCCTTGGTGGTGCGCCAGGGAGACGGCAGCTTGGCGATTCTGGAGAACGAGCGCTGGGGGGCACCGCTTGGCGACGAATTCCATGACGCATTGACGGGTGAACTGGAAAGACGCTTCGGCAGCCGGGATCTGGCGGGCCTGCCCAAGCAAAACGACCAGCCAGTGTTGACCATCCGCACCGACGTGCGTCGGTTCGAATCGGTGCTGGATCATTACGCACTGATTGATGTGGTCTGGAACCTCAGCCTGCGCAGCACCGGCACCCCTCGCCAGACATTGACCTGCAGCAGCGTGATTCGCCAGCCTGCGGCCAGCGGGATGGAAAACCTGGTGCTGGCTCACCAGAAAGCCGTCTCGGCCCTGGCGGATGCAATTGCCAGAACGGCCACCGGCTGGAGCCGTCAACCCAATCTGCGCTGCCCGACATAATGGGTTCAGCCTCACCATTACTTGAACTAAGGCATCCGAATAAGGGTGCCTCATTTAATCACTCAAAAAACAACACTCATTCGAGTAAAGCTTTCCGACAAAATGTTGGAATTCCCTGAGTGTCATACGGTTGTTTAATAATATTTTCACCCAACCGTTTGGATCCCTTCGCACACCATTCGGATATTCGGTATTGTCTTGCCTTACCGCACTCAACTTGCAGTGGCCGGCGATAATTTCATATTTCAATGGAGTTTTTCTGATGCCGTCATCGTGTGGTACGGATTGCTAAAAACAGAGAACAAAAGCGGGAGGCACACATGACAGGGATCGGTTCACGACTCAGAGAGGAACGTACTCGCCTGAAGTTATCGCAGAGTGCACTGGGCGCCATCGGTGGGGTTGAAACCAATGCACAGGGGAATTATGAAAATGGCGTGCGTTCGCCCAAAGCCGATTATCTTTTGCGCATCTTGGGTGCAGGCGTCGATATCAACTATGTGTTGACCGGCGTACGGCCGCGTGACAGTGATAGCACTTTGTCTCCATCTCGCCCACCTGATCCGCTGCATAACGAACACTTTGAGAATGTGACGCACCAATTGCACCGTAATCTTCATGGCCTGATTGATGCGCTTTACCAAATGGCGCTATTAATCGAAGCCCGCGCCAATGATACTCAGGACGAAACAGCGAGGTCCGAGCTCGAAACTGTCCGCGCTCAGGCGCAGGAACTGGCCCAATCTTCGGTCCGGCTTATTTTCGATACCTCGAAACTCACCTGAATAACCTCTATTCGGACTTAGCTGATAGCCCGCTCCGAACATCCCTGACGGACCGCCTTGTTTGCCTGGGAGCGCCGGTCATTCCGCAAGCCCTCTTCACGATCGATGATCAGCACCCGGGATGTTCAGCAGCGGGTGCTCTCGCAGACGGTTGACGGCAAAATCGACGAAGCTGCGCACCTTGGCCGAGGCCCGTCGGCCCTCTCGGTATACCAGGTGCACGGGCAACGGCTCGGGCTCGAACGCCCCAAGCACCGGGAGCAGACACCCCGTTCTCAGGTGCTCCTGTACCTCATGGCTCAAGCAAGACACCAGCCCGAGGCCACCCAGTGCTGCCTTGAGGGTCGCTAGCTGCGTCGTGCAGCGCAACCCAGGGCGAAGGGCCAAACGGCGCGGTGAGCCGCTGCGCTGCAAGTACTCCTCCAGCCCGCGATGGTCGTGACCGCACACCACCATCGAATGATTGATCAAGTGGTCCGGACTGACGGGGGCGGGGTGATCCCGAAGGTAACTCGGACTTGCACACAGCATCTGCCGCACTTGCCCTACCCGGCGCGCGACCATGTAGGCGTCGGGCAAGGCGCCGATCAGCACTGCCACATCGACGCCCTCCTCGTGCAGATTGGGAAACCGTTCCTGATAGGCAACCGACAGTTCGATGCCCGGCCAGGCGTCGAGGAAATCGAGCGCGACGGGCATCAAAAGCCGCTCGCCGAACAGCAAGGGCGTCACCAGCGTCAACGATCCGCGGGGTTCACTGTGCAGACCGCTGGCGGATGCGTCGGCCTCGTCTGCCGCTTGCAGCAGGCGACTGCAATCGAGCGCGAACTGGCGACCCGCCGCCGTCAGTTGGACCCCTCGGGTGTTGCGTTCAAACAACAGGGTCCCAAGGCGCCTTTCGAGTGCCGCCAGCGAGCGGCCGACCGTGGCCTCTGACACACCCAGCGCTCTCGCAGCGGCCGCCAATCCCCGCTCGCGGGCGACGCAGCCGAAAATCGTCATCTGCCGATGACGGTCCATCAGCGGTGCCCTCGTCCTGCTGCTTGAATGGCAGGGTCTTGTTGCATGTGCTCCACGCAGTAATCGACGAAGGTGCGGACTTTGGCCGAGACTTTGCGTTCAGCCTGATAACAGACATGAATGGGCAGCGGCGGCTCTTCGAAATCCTGCAGAATCAGCTCCAGCTCGCCGTTCGCCACCTGACTGGCCACTTGATAGGACAACACGCGGGTAATGCCCCATCCCATCCTGGCAGACGTGATCGCCGCCTGGTTCGCGGAGACCGTCAAGCGGGACTGCAGATCCACGTGCAACGGCCGACCTTCTTCCACGAATTCCCAACGGCGAACCAGCACACTGGCGGACGAGACGATCAACCGGTGCTCCTTCAATTCCGTGGGATGACGAGGACGCCCGTGAATCGCCAGGTATCCGGGCGATGCGCACAGCACACGGCGAACTTCACCCACCTTGACGCCATGCTGGCTGCTGTCCATCAAATGGCCAATGCGCACCGCCACGTCGATGCCCTCCTCGACCATCTGCGTGACCCGGTCCAGCAACAAGGCATTGACGCTCACGCCCGGATACGCCTTCAAGTACCCCACCACCAGAGGCATGACGAAGAGCTCCCCGAAAAGTACGGAGGCCGTCACCGTCAACTGCCCGACCGGCGAAGCGATGCTGCCGCCCGCCGAATCTTCCGCTTCCTCCAGCTCACTGAGGATACGTCGGCAATCGGTCAAGTACCGCTGCCCGGCCTCACTCAAGTGCACGCTGCGTGTGGTGCGTGACAACAACGAGGTACCGATGCGTTTCTCCAGCGCCGCGACCGCCCGGGTGACGCTGGGTGCAGACATGTTCAAGCGGCGGGCCGCCGTCGCAAAGCTGCGCTCTTCACACACGGCAACGAAAACCTGCATTTCCTGAAATCTGTCCATCGCGGGGCTCGACTGAAGCGCTAACTGAAGTGGCCCGGATAGTAGCGGATCGGTAGGCGCGCTGCTTGTGGGAGGTGTTGCAGACCAGCACCGAAGGCATAGGCGCGGTGCGGTTCGCACAAGTGGGTGCAGGATCGGATGCACCCGACATGAAACACATGTGCCGGACAACCGCGTACGCAAAAACGCCGCCGACACAAGGTCGGCGGCGTTCCACGGCGCTTCCAAGGACACCCGGCAGGCGAGGTTCACGCCTGCACCAGGGTCACTGCCGCGCCATCACCCACATGCCAAAACCCAGCGCCATCAAGCCCCAGGCCAGCAACGGATGGAACATCAGCCGCCAGGCCCTTGCATACGGCTCGAACCCCACGCCGTGGACGAAGCCCGCGGCGACGCCCCACATGACCAGCATCAGCATACGGTGGGAATAGTGCCCGTTGGCGTCCAGCATCGACGCCGGATGAATCAGCAGCACCAGGCTCAAGGGCACCGCCATCAGCAGCGACAGTGCCCGGCTCAACGAACGCTTGTAGGGGGTGCTCGGCACCTCAGCGATCACGGCCATTCTCCACAGCGCTGGCGTCCGAGGACTCCAGCCACAGGGCATTGATGATGCCGAAACTGCAAGCCAGCAATACGCCAAGTATCCAGGCGAAATACCACATGATGTCGTCCTCTTTTCAGTCCCGGGTTCAATACAGCCCGTGGGGGTTCTGGTCGATGTGCGCGGTGGTGACCTTGCCCCACATGCGGGCATAGCACCACAGGGTGTAGCAAAGGATGATCGGCACGAAAATCGCCGCTGCCAGGGTCATGATGACCAAGGTCTTGTGGCTGGAAACGGCGTCCCAGACCGTGAGGCTCGACGCCGGGTCCAGGCTCGAGGGCATGACGAATGGGAACATCGCGAAGCCCGCGGTGCACAGCGCGCCGACGATGGCCAGGCTGCTGCCGAGGAACGCCGTTCTGCCCTGCGCGGCGCTGGCACCGAGCAGTGCCAGTAGACCGCCGAAAATCCCCAACAGCGGCGCGATCACGGTCAGTGGATGCGCATGGTAGTTGGCCATCCAGCCCGGGTTGGAGGCTTCGACTGTCTTGGCCAGCGGGTTCAGTGCCGCGCCTGCCTCGACGGTCGAGGTGATCGACAGCCCTTGAATCTCACCCCACACCAACCAGGCGCCGGCACCGATGAACGACGCCAGGAACACCAGCGACAGCCACTGCGTAGCACGCCGCGAGCGACGGGCAATCGCCCCGTCTGTGCGCATCATCAGCCAACTGCCGCCATGCAGGCCCAACATGCTCAGGCTCACGACGCCTGCCAGCACGCCAAAAGGGCTGAGCAATTGAAAGAAATTGCCGTGGTAGCTGGATCGCAGGGTGTCATCGAACTGGAACGGCACGCCGAGCAACAGGTTGCCGAACGCCACCCCGAACACCAGCGAAGGCACCAGGCCGCCGACGAACAGGCCCCAGTCCCAGCTTTGCCGCCAGCGGGTGTTTTCCAGTTTGCTGCGGTAGTCGAAGCCGACCGGCCGCACGAACAAGGCAAACAGTACCAGCAGCAAAGCCCAGTAGAGCCCGGAGAAAGCGGCTGAATAAACCAACGGCCAGGCCGCGAACAGCGCACCGCCAGCGGTGATCAGCCACACCTGATTGCCATCCCAGTGCGGGGCGATGGTGTTGATCACCACGCGGCGTTCATTGTCGCTGCGGCCCACGAACGGCATCAGCATCGCCGCCCCCAGGTCAAAACCGTCGGTCAGGGCGAAACCGATCAACAGGACCCCGACCAGGACCCACCAGATGAGTTTGAGCGTCTCGTAATCGAACATCATGGGCTCCTCAGGCCAGGGCCGGTTGTTGAATGGCGGACGGGCCGTGTTCGCGTTGTTCGAAGTGATAGCGACCGGTGTGCAGGCTGCTGGGGCCCAGGCGCGCGAACTTGATCATCAGGTACATCTCAATGATCAACAGCAAGGTGTAGAAACCCACCAGCGCCAGGATCGAGCCCATGACGTCGCCGCTGGACAGCGTCGAAGCGGACAGATGGACCGGCAGCACTTCACCGATGGACCATGGCTGACGACCGTGCTCGGCCACCCACCAGCCGGTCTGTGTGGCGATCCATGGCAAGGGCAGACTGAACAGTGCCCACTTCAACAACCAGCGTTTGCTGGCTTCGTTCTTGCGCGCGGAGGCGTAGAAGGCGCAGGCGAACAGCAGCAGCATCAGCACGCCGCTCAGCACCATCAGGCGGAAGGTCCAGAAAATCGACGCCACGTGAGGAATCGAATCCAGCGCGGCCTGTTTGATCTGCTGCTCGTTGGCGTCCACCACGTTGTCGGTGTACTTCTTCAGCAACAGGCCGTAGCCCAAATCCTTCTTCACATCATTAAAGGCGTTGAGGGTCTGCTCGCTCTTGTCGCCCGCGCGCAGCTTGCCCAGCAGGTCATAGGCGACCATGCCGTTGCGGATACGCCCTTGGTGCTCGCTGACCAAATCCTTGATGCCGGTCACCTGCTTGTCCACCGAGCGCGTGGCGATGATGCCCATCACGTAAGGAATCTTCACCGCGTAATCGGTGCGCTGGGTTTCCTGGTTGGGCAGGCCAAACAGCGTGAACGCCGCCGGGGCCGGTTCGGTTTCCCACTCCGCTTCGATGGCCGCCAGCTTGGTCTTCTGCACATCACCGATCTCGTATCCAGACTCGTCACCCAGCACGATCACCGACAGAATCGAGGCCATGCCGAAAGCCGAAGCGATGGCGAACGAACGACGGGCAAAGCCGATGTCGCGGCCTTTAAGCAAATACCAACTGGAAATCGCCAGCACGAAGATCGAGCCAGTCACGTAACCCGATGCAACGGTGTGCACGAACTTGACCTGCGCCACCGGGTTGAACAGCAGGTCGCTGAAACTCGTCAGTTCCATGCGCATGGTGGTGAAGTTGAACTCGGCGCCAACCGGGTTCTGCATCCAACCGTTGGCGATCAGAATCCACAGTGCCGACATGTTCGACCCGATCGCCACCAGCCAGGTTACGGCCAGGTGCTGCACCCGACTGAGACGGTCCCAACCGAAAAAGAACAGGCCAATGAAGGTCGACTCCAGGAAGAACGCCATGAGCCCTTCGATGGCCAACGGCGCACCGAAGATGTCGCCGACATAGTGGCTGTAATAGGCCCAGTTGGTGCCGAACTGAAACTCCATGGTCAGGCCGGTGGTGACGCCCAGGGCGAAGTTGATGCCGAACAGCTTGCCCCAGAACTTGGTCATGTCCTTGTAGACCTGTTTGCCGGTCATGACATACACCGACTCCATGATGGCCAGCAAAAACGTCATGCCCAGCGTCAAAGGGACGAACAGAAAGTGGTACAGCGCGGTCATCGCGAACTGCAGCCGGGAGAGATCGACGACTGATTCCGAAATCATTTTGGGTTCTTCTCATCAGATACGGGAGGGGCGCCCAATACATGCAGGCCTGCTTGCACCCCGTCATCCTTGACGTCGACCGGGGCGTCGAACCAGACGCTGCGGATGCCCATCAGCAGGACGAGCTTGATCAGCAGGATCAGGCCGATTTCTTTTGCCAGCGGGTGTTTGAGGAAATCGAATGGACCGGGCATGTTTAGAACTCGTCGGGGTGCGTGGAAATTTTCCTACAGCACTTTCTGAGACTGTTGATCCAGATCAACAAAGCCGGAGGGGGCGGTGTGACACAACGCCACAGCGGTGTCGGGACTGATGGCTTCGTAGGTGTGGCTGGAATCGGGGGCAGATCCGTTTGCACGTGGACTGGGAGCTAGGGTTTCGCCCCACGG